>JBMOME010000239.1:0-7068 GCA_049323095.1 Thermodesulfobacteriota bacterium | reverse complement strand
GGCGCGCGTCTCAGGAATGCCAACCTTTCGCGTGCGTACCTCACGAGAACCGACCTGACCGGCGCGGATCTCGCAGGCGCGGATTTCACAGGGGCTGAGCTGATCCTAATCCGCGGCCTCAAGGTAGACGAGCGGGTGGTAGCCAGTCCGTCTCGGCATATGTACGGCGGGGCTTATTAATTACGGCTTGGCGGCGAATAGGACGGGAAATCGATCTTCCGAGGATCGACACAACTCCACGAGCCCGATCGTTTTTGGAGACATGAAGTCCTATTCGCACCAGAGCCGGAAGAGATCCCATGGAGATAGAAGACATCCTCCTGTGGTCGAGCTGGGTTTCCGTAGTAATTTGGGGCGCGGTTCTCGTCTGGTGCGTGGCGTCGCTCGTTATCAAGTCAAGACGCGAGCGGCAATGGCTCGACAAGTACGTCCCTACGTTGCAGCGCGAACTGGATGAGACCTCGGTGACTTCCTGGGATACACTCCAAGAAATCCAGCGAAAAAAGGCATTGAAGCAGAAGCGCGGCAAGCCGTAGGCCGCGTTTCAAGAGCCTCGGGGGTTCTCACGCTCGCTAGGGCTCAGGTCATTATTTGTCCTGGATCAGTTCCAGCCAGTACGACGCCACAATTCCCCAGATTGCATTGAATAGTATGACCAGGATGGGTGTCAGGGTTCCCAGGCCTAGTCCAAGCATCCCCTTGCCAAGAACGAACGGGAAAACGATGAAGAGCTGGCCGAGTGTCGGGCCGATGCTGTAGAGCAATCCCCTGAGTAAAGGCGATCCCGGCAGGAACGGCAGCAAGAAAAGGAATCCCCACAGCCCTCCCCATACCAGCCTCGGATAGAGCCATCCCACGGTGAGAGAGGGCGCCATCTTCACACCCAGGGCCGCGGAGATGCCCAGCATCCCGAAGAGCCAGGCAGCCAGGCTATTGACCACTGCACCCACGTTCCCTGCCGCATACGCCAGAGAGGCGTGCTTCAAGAGTCTCTGCATGTGATTAATCCTTTCTGGAAAGTTTTGGCGTTTGCCAGAAGCAATGGCCTATTAACCATCCGTCATCCCGGCGCAAGCCGCGGTCCAGTCCCGCGCTGAAAGAGGGACTGAAGAGACTGGAATCCAGCTTTACGTTGAAAATGATCCACTCTCAATGGAGGAAGCAACTCTTGTCTGGTGCCACGGATGTGCCGAAGGCTCATCCGTGCCGGTCTGGTCCGTCGGAACGTCCTTGGCATAGGGGCCAACCCCGCTGGCGAGGGTCTCGTGGGCTATCGGGCAATTACACACAAGCACGGATGAGTCCCGTGGGACGGGACATCCCGCGTCGCGCGGGATGGCACCAGACTCGATTGCAGCATTTTCATGTTCCGTTGTGATCGGGCAATCATGGCGGTTCGCCGGAATGACCGTAATGCGCGGCCGCGAATCGGACAAAATTTTTCTCGACAGGTATAAGCAAATCGTTTTCGTGGTAATTTAAATATCTTCGGCTGCGGTCCGGGGTCATAATACTATTGGAAGGAATCGCTGTGGCGAGGCGAAAGGTCTTGATCAGCGCAGCGGAGCTGGTCGATCGGATCAGGTCCGGCGCAAGTGACGAGACCCTTATGGGGCAGTACGGCATCTCCGCCCAACGGCTGGAGCGGCTGCTCCAGAAGCTCGTCCGAGCAGGAAAGATAGCGCAGGCCGAGCTGGATGCCCGGCTCCTGGCCTCGCAGCGCTCCCATATTGTCGAGCTTACCCCCCGTGCGCCGAGTGCGGTCCCGGCCGTGATCGATCCGGATGATGCGGTCCGGTCCATCAGGCAAGGACTGACGGATTCAGCCCTCATGCAGAAGTATAACTTGTCCGCGAGAGGGGTGGACAGCCTCTTCAGAAAGCTTCTGGATTCAGGGTACATCAGTGAAGTCGAATTAGACGCGCGCAAGCATTCCCTTGGATGGGCGGAGCTTGCGTTCGGGAATGACCAGTCTGGTCCGGACAAAGAGTTTGAGCCCGACGACGAAACGCTTGCGCCGCAAGAAGGCTGGTTCAGAGCCCTAGTCGCGAGATACAAGACAGCTTTTGCTGCGGTCGCGGGCGCAGTGTTTGGAGCCTTGGTAATTGTTGCCGTTGCGTTTGTTGCGGACGACTTCATCTTTTCCATGCAGCGAAGGGTTCATCGGGTTCCTGGGTCTGCTCAGCGCCAGCACGACACGGTCGCGGTCAAAGTCGAGGATCTGATCCTCATCCTGGATGCCATCCGAGCAGAGGCCGCAGGAGAGACGCTCAGGTCCGCGGTTCCGGATGCATCGGAGTATCGAAGGTGTATGAAAGCTTGCCAGGACGACTACGACCGCGCCGAGGACTCGGATCAAGCCATGCTCGTTGATTGCCGAAAGGCCTGCATCGCCCGCTACTCGGACAGCATAAGAAAAATCCGAGAACAATATTACGATCCGGCTGGTCCTCGAACCAAGAAGCGATAGCAGAAACGGCGGAATGGGCTGCTCTTGGGCAAGGGGTGGATTGTGACCAAAAACCTAGGAATAATCGAATGATCTGACTTGACAAGAGTGGCCGCTTCGTGTACTGAATGAACTTTAACTTTGCGGTCAAGATCTCCTAGTTCTTGGGGAATAAGCCTCTTTTTGCTGAACATCGGACATAATCGACGAATCCGGTCGTGCGGAAACTGACGCCGAACTGGCGGCATCTCCGTGTACACTCCAGACAGACCGGCTATTTTTAACAGGGGCGTTTATGGACAGGGGCATGCTTCACCGCAAGCGAAAGGCAGACAATATAGTGAAATTGCAAGATATTCTTAAAACGAAGAGGAGTGCAATCCTCAAAGACTGGTTTGAACTGGCAGTGAATCAGTACCCCACCGACGCAAGGAAGTTCCTGGTGACCGAGGAGAATCGCTTTGCCAATCCGATCAGGGCGTCGCTCCTTGATGGGATGAATGGGCTGTATGACCGGCTCGTTGCCGGAGAAACATTTGAAACGCAGGATTCGTGTGCGTTTCTGGATGCAGTGATACGGGTGCGCGCGGTTCAGGATCTCACAGCAGCTCAGGCCATCGGGTTCATATTTTTCCTGAAGGATGCGGCGCGGGCCGCGCTGGCTGGGGAGATCGGGCGTGACGGTATGCTGGAAGAATTGTTGACATTCGAGTCAAAAATCGATAACGTTGCGCTCCTCGCCTTCAACATGTTCATGCAGTGTCGAGAAAAGATCTACGAACTGAAAGCCACTGAGCTGAGAAACCGGACTTCTCGCATTCTCGAGAGGGCCAGTAAGATCTGGGACGCGCAGGAGCGTGCGCCTGAAGAGCGGTAACACGATTACCTTAACAATAGACGAGGTGGTGGCAGATGAACCCATGGTATTCGGTGCTCATTTCCCTCTTCATCGTCATAGGGCTTGTATTAATAGCCCTGATTGGAGTAGGGAGCATAGGCCTGAACAGTCTGTTCGGGGTTTACATCCCGTACATAGCGTTCGCCGCATTCATCATCGGCTTCATCTGGCGGGTGGTGGAGTGGGCGAGGGTGCCTGTCCCGTTCAAAATTCCTACCACGGGCGGACAGGGCAAGTCCCTGCCGTGGATGAAGCACGAGAAGCTGGACAGCCCCTTCACTACGGGTCAGGTGATTGTTCGGATGTTCCTGGAGATATTCCTTTTCCGGTCGTTGTTCCGAAACCTGAAAGGGGAACTTCGGGGCGGTCCACGGTTGACCTTTGCGTCGGCCAAGTGGTTATGGCTGTTTGGCATTCTTTTTCATTATTCTTTCCTTACCATCGTGCTGCGGCATTTGCGGTTCTTTACAGAGCCAGTGCCACAGTGGGTGCAGCTCATAACCAACCTTGACGGTTTTTTCGAAATCCTGGTCCCAACCTTCTTCCTGACGGACGCGGCCTTCCTGCTTGCCGCAACCTTACTCTTCCTCAGGCGAGTAGTAATTCCCCAGCTCCGCTACATATCCCTTCCCAATGACTACTTTCCGCTGTTGCTGATTCTGGGCATCGGGATTTCAGGAGTCTTGATGCGCCAGGTCTTCCATGTGGATCTGGAGAAGGTCAAGGAGCTGACCATCGGGTTGGCAGCCTTTAGCCCGTCGGTTCCCAAGGAGTTGGGATCCATCTTCTATATCCACCTCTTCTTGGTGAGCGTGCTGGCCGCGTATCTGCCTTGGAGCAAGATCATGCACGCGGCTGGTGTCTTCATGAGTCCCACCCGGAATATGGCTAACAACAACCGAGCAGTCCGACACATCAATCCCTGGAATTACCCGGTGAAGGTACACACGTACGAGGAATACGAGGACGATTTCCGGGAAAAGATGAAAGAAGTCGGACTACCTGTGGATAAGGAGTAAGCGATGTCACTGGAAGGCCTTCCGAAACCGGAGAATATGCAGATAGATTTTGAGGTGCCCCAGACCGACTGGCTGGAAACCCCTACAACATTCAGGCCGGGTACGTTCAGCTTCCCTGCGGCCCCCAAGAACATTAAATACATGGGAATGGCCAACCCTCGGGAATGGTCACCCACGGAAGAGGATTGGAAACTCCCCGACAACTGGCAGCAGATTATCCTCGATGGGTTGAAGGAGCGTCTGGAGAAATACCGATCTTTTAGACTCTTTATGGATATCTGCGTGAGGTGTGGGGCTTGCGCGGACAAGTGCCACTTCTTCCTGGGAGGCGGCGATCCGAAGAATATGCCTGTGCTCCGCGCTGAGCTCCTTCGGTCGGTGTACCGAAACGATTACACCCTCGCGGGCAAGATCTTGGGCCGTATGGTCGGCGCCCGCGAGCTGGACCTTCGGGTGCTCAAAGAGTGGTTCTACTACTTCTACCAATGCACGGAATGCCGACGATGCTCGCTGTACTGCCCGTACGGCATCGACACCGCGGAGATCACCATGATCGGCCGCGAGCTGCTCAACCTGGTCGGCTTGAATATCAACTGGGTTCAAGAGCCGGTCGCGAACTGCTTCAGGACCGGCAACCATCTGGGCATTCCTCCCCACGGTCTGATCGACATGTGGGAGTTCTGCGTGGACGACATAGAGAATATCACGGGGATCAAGGTCGACCTGCCGGTCAACCGCAAGGGGGCTGAGATCCTGATGGTGACTCCTTCGGGCGACTACTTCGCAGACCCGGGGACCTACACCTTTATGGGCTATCTCATGCTCTTCCACGAGCTAGGCCTGGACTATACCTGGAGCACCTACGCCTCAGAAGGCGGCAACTTCGGCCTGTTCACCTCACACGAGACCATCAAGAGGCTTAACGCCAAAATCTACGCGGAAGCCAAGCGTCTGGGAGTCAAATGGATCCTGGGCGGCGAGTGTGGTCACATGTGGCGTGTGATCCATCAGTACATGGACACCATGAACGGTCCCGCGGACTTCCTGGAAGTGCCGAAGTCGCCTTTCACAGGGACTGTGTTCGAGAACGCAAGATCCACCAAGATGGTTCATATCACCGAGTTCACGTCGGACCTTATCAAGCACGGAAAGCTCAACCTGGATCCCAGCAGAAACGACAAGATTATCGCGACGTACCATGATTCCTGCAACCCCGCGCGAGCCGCCGGTCTGTTGGAGGAACCCCGGTACGTGATCAAGGCTGTCTGCAACAACTTCCATGAGATGCCGGAGAATACGATCCGAGAAGAGACCTTCTGTTGCGGCGGCGGAGCAGGACTCGGCAACGACGAAAACATCGAGATGAGGATGCGCGGCGGCTTCCCGAGGGCCAACGCGGTGAAATATGTCCAGGGCGAGCACGGGGTGAATCGCCTCTTGTGCATGTGCGCTATTGACCGAGCCACCCTGAGCGCACTTATGGAATATTGGGCGCCGGACGTGGAAGTGGGCGGAATACACGAGCTGGT
This sequence comes from Thermodesulfobacteriota bacterium, assembly GCA_049323095.1. Lineage (GTDB taxonomy): Bacteria > Desulfobacterota > Desulfomonilia > Desulfomonilales > Desulfomonilaceae > VGSG01. The sequence goes on along the minus strand of JBMOME010000239.1, from coordinate 1,173 downwards.
GGCAAACGCGCTCATCATGAAGGGCGAAGAAGAGCGAAAGACCGACCTGCGCGGCGAGCCACTGCCAGGCATGGAAGACATGGAGGAAGAAGAGGATGTATAACGCAGGTAAAGTTGTAATCGGGATACTCATATTCCTGGGGTTGTTCACCTATCCGATATGGTCTCCCATAGTCCTGAGCAAGGCCGGACCCCCTCCGCAACTGGAGAAGCCGGATCCGGCCAAGGGCAAGGTCTGCGTGGAGTCGACGGATTACATGAGATCTACCCATATGTCGCTCTTGAACAACTGGAGAGATTGGGTCGTGCGGGACGGCAAGCGGATCTACACCGGCCTGGAGGGCAAGAAGTACACAATGAGCCTCCAGAACACTTGCCTGGACTGCCATAAGAGCAGGGAAAAGTTTTGCGATAAATGTCACAACTACGTCAATGTCTCGCCCAGGTGCTGGGATTGCCACATAGCGCCTGAATACAAGCAACAACAGGCTGTCGCGTGGAGGAGTAAGTGATGGATAAGACCAGAAGAGATTTCTTGAAGATCGCCGGTCTCTCCGCGCTGGGCCTGGGAGCTAAGCCGGCGGCCGATGCGTTCGCACAATCGGCACAAGCGCCCAAGATTGCGCCCGCGGCCGAGGCGCTCAAAGCGAAGAGATGGGCGATGGTGGTGAACCTGAAGAAGTTCAAAGAATCAGGCCCGGATGCGCTCAAAGCTTGCATCGACGCGTGCCATACGGTTCACAATGTGCCCAAGTTTGACAACCCAAAAGACGAGGTGAAATGGATCTGGACCGAGCCTCTCGCTCACGCTCTCCCTAACGAGGAACACCACTTCCTGGAAGACTTCGTGAAGGAACAGATGAAGGGGCTGCCGGTTCTGGTCCTGTGCAATCACTGCGACAACCCGCCGTGCGTCAGGGTTTGCCCTACTCAGGCAACGTTCCAGCGACCCGACGGCGTGGTTATGATGGATTATCACCGGTGCATCGGCTGTCGTTACTGCATGGCCGGATGTCCTTTCGGCGCGCGGAGCCTGAACTGGCGTGATCCGCGGCCGTTTATCAAGACTCAACTAAACCGGGAATACCCCACCAGGACCAGGGGCGTGGTCGAGAAGTGCAACTTCTGCGACGAGAGGTTGGCAAAGGGCCTCAAACCCGCGTGTGTGGAGGC
>JBMOME010000238.1:4878-7080 GCA_049323095.1 Thermodesulfobacteriota bacterium | reverse complement strand
TTCCCCCCGGAGCCCCCCTTCAAAAAACTCCATCCTTTGCCGACGTTGCGGGACTCTTGATCGCGGCTTATACGCCGCACACGGACAGGGGGACGGAATCAACGCCCCGGGCCCCTCCGCCAAGAACTCCCTACTTGTGCAAGCGCTTCCAGCGTTTGATCCAATGGGTTCTTATGCCGACGCGCGGTCATGGAAATGATATCGGCAATGGTGGCTACCGGGGCAAGGACAAACATGTGGCCGGCGTCCCTGCCGGCCCGAGAACGATAGGCAAGGTGCTGATTCCACCAAGAACAAAACATTGCTTGTTTGAAAGCCATCTCGTAAAGTTCAGCGGGGGCATTAGTCATGCTGCTTACCGGCTACTCGAAAGAAATCTTTCGCCCGGAGTGCAATCCGAGCTTTCAGTCGGTTCACTGCATCGCGCACCTTGACCAGGACATTGGTGAAGTGTTGCCGTACCTCAATGCGTCGCTTGGAGGCTACGAATTCATTAAGGACCCGCCGTCGGTCACCTTCAGGGCGCATGGTAAGCTGATCACAGTACATGCTCGTGAAATAGCCATCAATGCGCTCAAGGATGAAGAGGAAGCCGATAGTATCCTTCAGTGGCTCAAGCAAGAAATCAACGCCGCATGGGAAGACCGCGATTCCATCACACCGCGGTTTGAAGGACAGCCGAGGCCTCAACCCATTGAGATCCTGAAGCGCCTACCAAAGACCAATTGCCGGAAATGCGGTGAGCCGACCTGCCTCGTGTTTGCCGTGGTCTTGTGCGAAGGAGGCAAGAGCCCGGAAGACTGCCCCGATCTTGAGGAGGAGTCAAGAGCATCCATCGAGCAGTATCTGAGCCCGTTCGGTTTGGATGATTATTGAGGCGGGTTGGAAGCAAGGGCAAGGAGGTGGGGTGGGGCCGACAAATTTTTCGCGATTTTGCACATTTTTCTTGAATCTTTTTCGGATCTGAGTAGACTAATAAATTTAATTCTCGTTGGGGAGAATCCTCCTCCCCAAAGACCCCCCGGAGGAAAGAATATGCAGTGCGCTACCTTTAAGCAGGGCATCGAGTGCGCGTTCATGACAAACAAAGGGTGCACCTTCAACGGCGGCCGTTGCCATGCGGTCGTCGAGTCATGTAATGGATGTGGCAAAGCCCAGACCTTCGAACAGGGCATCTTCTGCACAGTAGCTCCCAATCCCGCCGCAAAATGGAGCCGAGGCAACTGCAACTTCGCCACTCACGCCTCACGCTCTACCGCTGCTCAGGAAGAAAAAATGCTGAACCCCCTGAAGGCGTCCAAGCGGGCCGCAAGCGGAAAACGCTAATAAACGAACCGCTGCGACCGGCATCCTCCCTTTTCAAGGGATTGCCGACTCAGGGACGGCATTAATCGGAGCCTCGTATCCTTCCCCAGGGTCCCGCGTTCGGACTCAGGGGTGAGGCTTGTACGGACTCCGGATTGGCAGAACGCCCTGCCGGAATCTTATGCCGGTTCGCTTGCAGAGCATGAAGATGACGTCGTAACCAAGCCAGCACTGACCTGGTTCCCAGGTCAGTGGCACCCAGCATCCTACCAATATCGGCCCGGGATGCCACGGACCTGAGCTTTGGCAGGTCCGTGTCTGATTCAGAGGACTTGTCATCGTTTGGCCGCTCCTAGGTCTTAGGATTCATTGAGCAGGCGATTCGCTCCGAATCGTCAAAAAACCCATCGATAGATAGCCAGGCCGACCGTGAGCACGAACGTGACGATGATGACAACCATGACGATCCGATCGAGAGTAATTGTGGTACCCGAGGCCAGTTGCGCCCAGTGTTCGTCACACCAGGCTCCGGTGGTCGGTAGGGAAGGATGGGCCCGGGTGTGTCCCGGTTTGCCGCAGACATCGCAGATGCCGCAGTAGCCTTCCGGAATGTCCTTCATCAATTCGGCCACTTGGGCATTGCTTCTTCGGTCAGCGCAGTAGCAGCCCATAGCAACTCGCACCAGGCACAAAAAGCTTATCTTCTCAGTTGCGTGTACAGCTTGAAGGCCAAAGTCACAATCAGATCCTGAACCCTTCTCCGTGCCAGGTCACACTGCTGGACCAGCCGGTCCCGCGTCTAGCGGAATGCTTCCACGTATGAATCCCTCATTACTTGCGAGAACCGGCTGTTTTCTCGCCAAAGGTCAACGCTCGCCAGGTGGCGTTTTTTGAAAG
>JBMOME010000238.1:0-4868 GCA_049323095.1 Thermodesulfobacteriota bacterium | reverse complement strand
AATCAAAAAAGTTTCCCCCGGTGCTCTTTCCAAAATGCGTTGTGGTCACAGAATAAAGCGGCTCAGGTCTTCGCTTTTGACGATTTCCTGGAGCCGTTGGCGTACCATTTCGGGAGTCACCGTGACCGTGACTCCGGTCATGTGTGGAGCTTCGAAAGAAACTTCTTCCAGAAGTTTTTCCAGGATGGTGTGCAATCGGCGGGCGCCGATGTTTTCCGCGCGCTCGTTAACCTCTTCGGCCAGCCGAGCGATCTCCTCCACCGCGTCCGCGGTGAATTCCAGCTTCACCCCTTCCGTATCGAGAAGTTCCTGATACTGCTTAACGAGCGCGTTCCTCGGTTCGGTAAGGATACGCACGAAGTCGCCCCTGGTGAGCGCGGAGAGTTCGGCCCTCAGCGGAAATCGCCCCTGGAGCTCCGGGATCAAGTCCGACGGCTTAGACATGTGAAACGCGCCGGCGCCGATAAAGAGGATATGGTCTGTCCGAACAACGCCGTGCTTGGTGCTGACCGTGCTCCCTTCGATGATCGGGAGCAAATCACGTTGGACCCCTTCCCGTGACACGTCCGGGCCGTGGTGCAAAGTGGAAGAGCCCGCGACCTTGTCCAGTTCGTCTATGAAGACCATTCCGGTTTGCTCCACTCGCTGCTTGGCCAGCTGAATCACCTTGTCCGCGTCGATGAGCTTGTCCAGCTCTTCTTGAACCAGGATTTGCAGCGCTTCCGGGACCTTGACCCTCCGGCGTTTGGTCTTACTGGGTAGTATGCTGGAAAACATGTCCTTCAAGTTGATGTCCATCTCCTCCATTCCGGCTGGAGTGAACACTTCAACGATGGGCAGCGCACTGACTTGCGTCTCGATTTCCACATCTCGGTCGTCGAGCCTGCCTGACTTCAGCATCTTCTTGAATTTGTCCCTTGTGCGCTGCGCAACTTCCAGATCGTCTTCGGCTCCTGGTGCAGCGGGAACTCCCACAAGTCTCCGCGTCGGTCGCTTCGGAGATCGGGTGGGCAAAAGGATGTCCAGCAGCCGTTCCTCAGCGTGCTCTTCGGCTTTACCTCTAACCTTCTCGTATTCCTCTTCCTTGACCATGTTGATGCCGATTTCGAGCAAATCCCTGATCATGGATTCCACATCTCGGCCCACATAGCCCACTTCGGTGAACTTGGACGCTTCCACCTTGATGAATGGCGATTGCGCGAGTTTGGCGAGCCTTCGGGCTATCTCGGTCTTACCCACACCGGTCGGCCCTATGAGGATGATGTTTTTCGGAACGATTTCATCCCTGAGCTCCTCAGGCACTTGCCGCCGTCGCCAGCGGTTTCGCAGCGCGATGGCTACCATCCGTTTGGCGTTGTCCTGGCCGATGATGTACTTGTCCAGCTCGGTGACGATCTGCCGAGGAGTCAAGGTTTCCATATAAGCGTCGGATTCTGCTGTTGTGAGCTGGTCGATTTTCACCCTTCCACACCTTCCCCAGAAATCAGAGAACTATATCCTGCATAGAGACTGCGCTTACGTAGCGTGCTCCTATAATTCCTCCATGACCAGGCTGTCGTTTGTGTACACGCAAATATCAGCTGCGATCTGCAATGAGATCCGGGCAATTTCGGCTGGAGGCAGCTCTGTATGCGCCAGGAGCGCACGAGCGGAAGCCAGAGCGTAATTGCCGCCGGACCCGATGGCAACCACGCCGTCATCAGGCTCGACCACATCGCCGGTTCCCGAAATCAGGAGGGTCTTGCTCTTGTCAGCGACGATTAGCAGAGCTTCGAGCCTCCGGAGCATCCGGTCGGTGCGCCAGAGCTTGGCGAGCTCAACCGCAGCGCGGGTGAGGTTGTTCGGATATTTCTCCAGCATCTCGTTGAATTTCTCAAGCAGCGTCAGGGCATCCGCGGTGGAGCCTGCAAAGCCTGCCAAGATCTTGTCGTCTTTTCCCACTCGCCTTACCTTGCGAGCCGAGTGTTTCACAACCGTATTCCCGATGGAGACCTGGCCGTCGCCGGCCATGACCACCGCTTCTCCGCGGCGTACGCACAGAACCGTCGTAGATCTGATCCGATCAACATTCATGCGTTATTCTCGCATTTCATTGCTTGGCATTTTCGCGGTATTTGGGTTCCTAGGCCCTATCTGGGCCCACGGCCGTGCGCGCCGTACGATAAGCCCGGGCGTTTACGAGCGCTTCTTGATCGAGCCGCTTCTCGGATGCGCCTTGTCGTAAACCTCCATGAGTCTGCCCAGATCCACCCTAGTGTAGCGTTGAGTTGTGGAAAGGCTTGCATGGCCGAGTAGCTCCTGGATGGATCGGAGGTCCGCGCCTCCAACCAAGAGGTGCGTCGCAAACGAATGCCTGAAAGTGTGTGGAGATGCGTCCCTCTTGAGTCCTGCTGCATCCAAATACGCCTTGAGTATACGTCGGACGGTTCGTGAAGACAACGGCCCGCCCCGCTGGTTCACGAACAGCGCTTCAGAATCCGTCCACGGGCGCTTCTGCGCAAGGAGCAGATCCCGCAAAGGAAGGTATTCTTCAATAGCCTTGATCGCTTTGGAGCCCACCGGCACGTAACGCTCCTTGCTCCCTTTGCCCACGACTCGCACCCATCCGTTCTTCAGATCCAGATCTTGAATCTTCAGGCCGGTGAGCTCACCCACACGCAGTCCGGATGAATACAAAAGCTCGAAAAGAGCCAGGTCGCGCTTGGCCATTGCCGGGTTACGAACAAAAAATCGATCCATTTCATCCACGCTGAGCGCCCGCGGCACCGGCTTCTCTCGCTTCGGCGCTCGTATTCCCGCGGCAGGGTTGCTGGTGACCAGCCGCTCTCGCTGCAAGAATCGAAAGAACGTGCGGACAGCAGCGAGCTTCCGCCCCATCGTGACTTTCTTCACTTTCCCGAATCGGCTTGCAAGAAAACCGCGGACGTGCAATGGGTCAATCTGAGAGACGCTTTCCGGTGCTCCGTGGGCTTCAAGGTACGAGCGAAAATCTCTCAAATCCGCGAGGTAGGCCCGGACCGTTTCCGCGGATCGGAGCCGCTCAGTTTCAAGATGGCGAGCAAAGAGTTTTACAGCCTCATCAAAGTGCACGATTCCTCCGAGAAGAAAGGGCAATCCATCTGCAGATTCCATCAAGAAAATACCTTTATTTTTCGATTGTTGCAACCAATTATTAAAGTTTCTGGACTGGGCCGAGGAAATGAGCCATGATCAGGCCGAGCGCCGAGCGCTGCGTGCAAAACCTGCGAGCTACTTGAAGAGATTCCGGGGAGGCCCTTCAGAGCAGTTGCGGAAAATGATGTCCATTTGCCCATCTTCGTTCGATCATCAGCAAGGTTCGTCGTCACGCGAATCTTCTCCGTCATTCCTGCGAAAGCAGGAATCCAGACTCTGGACCCCGGATCAAGTCCGGGGTGACGGTCTCATCCCTGCGAGCCGGGCAACATCTTTGGCAACTGCTGTAAGTCTCCCTCGTGTACCCATCTGGCGAGAAACATGAGCGAGACCAACATCTGCACAGACCCCAGTTCATTCCGCGATCCGAGTGGATGCGTCTTCTATAGGAACGGAGAGCTGTACCGGCAGGTCAACCGTTCTTACAAGGAAGACTACGACCAATTGATGCAAAGTGGTTTGTACGATTCGCTCATCAAGGACCATCTCCTGGTGCCACACCAGGAAGCGGACCTGTCCATGCGCATCTCTGGTGATGCGTACGTCGTGATTAAGCCTGAATTGGTTCCGTTCGTGTCGTATCCGTATGAATGGTGCTTCAGCCAGCTCAAGGCTGCGGCCGAAGTCACCTTGACGGTCCAGCAGCGTGCCCTGCAATACGGCATGTCACTGAAGGATTGCAGTGGATACAACGTGCAGTTCCGCGATTGCAGACCCATATTCATTGATACGCTATCTTTCGAAAAATGGACCGGTGGGCCTTGGGTCGGCTTTCGGCAGTTCTGCCAGCATTTCATCGCGCCACTGGCTCTCGCTCGGCACAAGAACGTGCACCTTACTCAACTGCTGCGGATTTACTTGGACGGAATTCCCGTGGATCTGACGAGCTCTCTACTACCTTGGTGGACGTGGCTTTCCTTGTCACTGGGATTTACCATCCATCTTCATGCGAGATTTCAGAAGTACTACGGCGGAAAAATGTATAAGGATCGTTCGATGAAGAGTCGGGCGACGGATCTGGGAGGCATCCTTTACATCCTTCAGCGCGCGGTGAACAAATTGCGATGGAAGCCTGTGGGCACGGAATGGGCCGATTACTACGAGAAGACAAACTACGGCGACGAGGCGTTCGAGAGCAAGAGGGCCATTGTTGCTCGATTCCTCGAAGTAGCTCAACCGTCGAAGGTCTGGGATCTGGGCGCGAACACCGGTGTGTTCAGCCGAATCGCGAGTGACATGGGCATGCACACCGTGGCGTTCGACATAGACCCCGCGGCCGTGGAACTAAATTACCAGGAGTGCGTAAAGAAGGCCGAGAAGAACATTTTGCCTCTGCTCTTGGACCTCACCAATCCCAGCCCTGACCTGGGTTGGGCCAACGCCGAACGGAAGGCATTATTTCGGAGAGAGCATCCGGACTTGATCATGGCCCTGGCTTTGGTTCATCACCTTGCTATAGCGAACAATGTGCCGCTGACCAGCATCGCTGAATTGTTACGTGGACTTTGCACCTTCCTCATCATCGAATTCGTTCCAAAGAGCGATTCCCAGGTCCAGCGAATGCTTACGACCCGCGAAGACATCTTTCCGAATTATACGCAAGAAGGTTTTGAAAGTGCTTTTTCCGAGTACTTTACGATCATGGAGTCCGGGCGAGTTGCTCTTTCCGAACGCACCATCTATCTCATGCGTAC
>JBMOME010000237.1:0-7149 GCA_049323095.1 Thermodesulfobacteriota bacterium | reverse complement strand
GGAGCGGAAGGCGCGGGCCAGGAGACCCGCGCTTTCTCATCGCCACTATTTGGTACCAGGTGCTGCCTGGGTCTGTGTTGCGGGAGGCTGTGCCTGGACCGGTCCGCCTTGTGCCGCGGGGACCTGCTTCCACGCGCCGGGCGTCTGGCCCGCGGGCGTCGCGCCCTTAACCGGCTGGGCCTGAACCGCTTGGCCGCTGGGAGCGGGATTCACAGACGGATTCATGGCCGGCTTGACGGTCGTGTTGGCCGCGGGTTTAGCAGTTACAGGTGAAACTGCGGGCGGAGAGGTCGGGGCGGGTGCAGAAGTTACCGGGGACGTTCCTTTCTCCTGCTGGGTGCTCTTCACGGGTTCACGGTCGCAGCACGCGCAATCCTGTTGCCCGGGAGGAGGAACGTGAGCCGATGTGGTCTGAGATTTGGGATCAACCGCGCTCTGTGCTCCGGCCGTTGTCGACGGGGCTACAGGTGTCGCGGTCTTGCCGCCGGAAGCGGGCTGCACGCCGGCAGATCGAGCATCAGCGGCTGCTGCCGGCTTCACAGTCGTCATGGTCTGCTCCTTGCCCGCTGACTTCGAGGGGCCGCAGTCCATGCCCTGCGCTAGGCCACCCGGTCCGCAATGGGCCTTAGTCGGCTCGGATTGAGCCTGCTGTGGCGTGACTTGCGCGGTTGCGCCGCCACCGGTAGCAACAGGCGCGGGTTTCGCGACTGCCGGCGGAATAGCCGCCTGGGTGGGGGCCGCCGGAGCCTTCGTCGATACCGCCGCGGGCTTTACGCCACTCTCCGTCGCGGGTGCGGCGGCAGGAGTCTGGGCAAAACAGGGCGGGCACGGCGGGCATCCCGGCCCCATCTTGTTGGATGGCTCCGGGGAGGCACTGGCCGGGTTCCCGGTAGCCTGGGCCGCCTGCACGGGTTGCTGAACCTGAGCACCAGTGGTGGGCGCCGGTTCAGCTGCGGCAGCCGCGGCAGGCGGGATTACTGCATTGGCGTTGGCTCCCGTAGGACTCTGCGCACTGGTAATGGGAGCCACGGCCGGGGTCTGTGCGGGTTGCGCCCCAGCCGGCTGCTGCACACCTGCGGCAAAGGCCAATCCACATAGAGTGGCCACTGCCAGGAGGGATGCGGTTATGGTGATTATCGTTTTCATAAAAGGCTCCTTGGGGGTGAGGTAGAGGCCTGGTAGCCGACGCTCAGTTTCCGGGTCGTCTATATCATAATTATAAATAAATTACAAGATAATAGCTCCAAACATTAAAGTATTAGATGAAATTTCGGTCGCGCCGGCTTTTTCCTGCCCAACGGCCAGCCGCCTAATGCTGGCCAAAAACAGTGTTTTCACTTGCCAAGAAGGATGCGTGAAGCTAATCTTGCTTGTTATTCGTGATCCTGAAAGGACGATCGCCTGTACGGAATACCGGCATAGGCAAATGACTCCGGGAAGGGCGTTCGTAGGTGGAACAGGAGGCTGGAGAGTTTTGGAGGCGTAAAGTTCATGAATTTGCACGAATACCAGGCTAAGGACCTGCTGGCAGCCAGAGGAGTGACCATTCCGCGTGGGGCTGTGTGTTATGAGCCGCTGGAAGCAGTAATCACCGCGCGTCATCTCAAGTCGGAAGTAGTGGTACTCAAGGCCCAGGTGCACTCCGGCGGACGGGGGAAGGCAGGTGGTGTGGCGATTGTGTCACGTGAGGACGACATTCGGGCCCGAGCCACGGAGATCATCGGGAAGAGGCTGGTGACTCAGCAGACCGGCTCTCAGGGTTTACCGGTGAGCGCGATCCTCGTGGAAGAGGTGCTCCCCGTGGACCAGGAACTGTACCTGGGTGTTATCCTCGACAGAAACACCGCGCGTGTGACGATTATGGCAAGCCCCGCGGGCGGGATGGAGATCGAAACCCTTGCAAAAGAGCATCCGGACAAGATTTTCACGCTCAACGTCCATCCGTTCATAGGTTTGAAGCCCTATCAGGCCAGAGGGTTGGCTTACCGGCTGACGGATGACCGGAACATCGCGGGGGAGATCGTCAAGGTCATCACTGCGCTATATGAGATCTTCGTCGGGTATGACTGTACTTTGGTGGAAATAAACCCTCTAGTCATTTCCGGCGAACGACTGGTGGCACTCGACGCGAAGATCAACTTGGATGACCATGCGCTCTTCAGGCATCCGGAAATGGGCCGCCTTCGAGATCGGACCCAGGAGGATCTTCTGGAACTCTCCGCCCGCAAGGAGGGGTTGAGTTACATCAAGCTTGACGGCAATATCGGTTGCATCGTGAACGGGGCGGGCCTTGCCATGGCCACGCTGGATCTGATTGCTCTGCATGACGGAGCGCCCGCGAACTTCCTGGATGTGGGAGGCGGAGCGAGCGAACAGGCGATTGCCGATGCAATGAGCATTCTTCTCGAAGACAAAAGGGTTAGAGCGGTATTCATCAACATCTTTGGCGGCATATTGCGCTGCGACGTGTTGGCGCGAGGCGTGATCAAGGCACTGAACCGATACGGCGCGCGGTTGCCGGTCATAGCCCGGATCGAAGGCACCAACATCGACATCGGCAAGCAGCTCTTTGAACAATCGGGCCTGCCCATTCAGATGATATCTTCGTTGGACGAAGCGGCCAAACTCGCTGTGGAAACTGCACGGGCCGCGTAGTTTTCCGAGCAATTCACACGGAGACGTGAGATGGCAATCCTGGTGAACAAGGAGTCTCGAGTCATATGCCAGGGGATCACAGGGAAGAACGGCACGTTCCATTCTCTGGCCTGCCGAGACTACGGCACAAATATGGTTGGGGGGGTGACCCCAGGGAAGCAAGGAGAATCCGTTGACGGCATTCCAGTCTTCAATACGGTCTGGACTGCGGTCAAGGAGACGGGCGCCAACGTTTCGCTTATATTTGTCCCCGCGGCCCATGCCATGGATCCAATCCTGGAGGCTGTGGACGCGGGCATCGAAGTAATCGTCTGCATCACCGAGGGGATCCCTCCGCTTGACACGGCTTCTGCGCTCCACACGGTCAGAGAGGAAGGCCGGTGCCTCATCGGGCCCAATACTCCCGGAGTGATCTCTCCACCTGAGCGTTGCAAGGTCGGAATCATGCCTGGGTACATTCACAAGCCAGGGCCTGTTGGAGTGATTTCTCGATCCGGGACGCTCACTTACGAGGTCGTGGATCAGCTCACCAAGGCGGGTGTTGGCCAGAGCACGTGTATCGGCCTTGGAGGCGACCCTGTGGTAGGGATGAGCTTCGTGGATGTGTTGAAGCTCTTCAAGGACGATCCGGATACCGAGGCGGTGGTGCTGATCGGCGAGATCGGCGGCACCGCGGAGGAGCGAGCAGCGGAATACATCAAAAAGGAATTCAACAAGCCTGTGGTGGCATACATCGCGGGTAGACTGGCTCCGCCGGGAAAGCGTATGGGGCACGCGGGCGCAATCGTTTCCGGTGGGACAGGAACCGCTCAGGCGAAGATCACAGCGCTCAACGAAGCTGGGGCGACTGTGATCGATAATCTGACCCAAGTCGGCGCGGTGATGCGAGAAATTCTGGGCTGAGAGAGGTCTCGGTTTTCTACAACCGTGTGGATATGAGGAGTTAAACACATGGCGGTGCTCGAGGAGAAATACGAAGAACTGAAGCGGCGAATAGCTTTGTCGGACGCGGCGGGAGGTCCGGACAAGGTCGCCAAGCAACATGAGGCGGGCAAGATGACCGCGCGGGAGCGCGTCCTTGACCTTCTGGATGAGGGGTCTTTTGAAGAGATCGACAAGTTCGTGGTGCACAGATGCACCGATTTTGACATGGATAAGACCAAGATCCCCGGTGAGGGCGTGGTGAGCGGCTTCGGCCGCATCAACGGCAGAGGAGTATACGTATTCGCTCAAGATTTTACGGTATTTGGGGGAAGCCTCTCCTACACCCATGCGATGAAGATCTGCAAAGTCATGGACCTCGCATACAGGAACGGATGTCCGCTGATCGGCATCAACGATTCCGGTGGAGCGCGCATTCAAGAGGGCGTGGAAAGCCTGGGCGGCTATGGCGAGGTCTTCTACCGGAACGTGAGAGCCTCGGGGGTTATCCCGCAGATTTCGGTGATCATGGGTCCGTGCGCAGGTGGTGCGGTCTATTCTCCGGCTGTGACGGACTTCATATTCATGACCGAGAAGACCAGCTACATGTTCATCACCGGACCGCAGGTGATCAAGCAGGTGACTAGCGAGGAGATAGACCCTGAGAGTCTCGGCGGCGCGAAAGTTCATGGGAAGGTTTCGGGGGTCTGTCATTTTCACTATAAGTCTGAGAAAGAGACCCTGGAGAGGGTGAGGGAGCTTCTTTCTCTGCTGCCTTCAAGCAACCGTGAGAACCCGCCTGTGGTTCCGTGCGATGATCCGCACGATCGGGTGAACCCCGAGCTGGACACGGTGATCCCGGACAGCCCCAGAAGACCCTACGACATGAAGCAGATCATTGTGCCTGTGATGGACAACGGCCATTTCGTCGAGGTACACGAAAACTATGCGAAGAATCTTATCGTGGGGTTCGGACGGCTCGGAGGCAAGACCGTTGGGGTTGTGGCGAACCAGCCCAAGTGGATGGCAGGTTGCCTGGATACGGAAGCTTCGGTGAAGTGCGCCCGCTTCGTGCGCTTCTGCGATGCTTTCAATATCCCACTCTGGACGCTGCTCGATGTTCCCGGATACCTGCCCGGCACCCAGCAGGAGCACGGCGGGATCATCAAGCACGGTGCAAAGATACTCTATGCGTATGCGGAAGCCACGGTCCCCAAGGTGACTCTGATCACCCGTAAGGCATACGGCGGAGCATATGTGGTTATGTCCAGCAAGCATCTGCGCGCAGACATCAATCTTGCATACCCCACCGCAGAAATCGCGGTCATGGGTCCGGAAGGGGCGATCCAGATACTCTCTCGCAAAGAGATCGCCCAGGCATCCGATCCGGAGGTAAGGCGAAAGGAACTGATCGATCAGTACGTGGAGAAGTTCGCCAGTCCGTACCGGGCCGCGGAGCTTGGTTTCGTGGACCGCATCATCCTCCCGCGTGACACCAGGCAAGTCTTGATTCGAGCGTTTGCACAGCTGGAGAAGAAGCAGGAAGAAAAGCCGAAACGCAAACACGGTAATATTCCGCTGTGAAAGCGGGTGGCTGGAACCTAATGAAGCTGTTCTTTCAGGCGAATCCTATGAAGGTTGTCGACATGAGGTCGCCCTGGTCGAGTTTACGTATGGGGAGGTTTGGAGGGGAGATGAGTCTCCCCTCCAAATTATTGCGCAACGATGCGCTCTTACTCTCGATCTCCGAGGCGAAGCCCCGGAGTGCTTGACGAAGCCGAGGACTTTCATGATTCTTTGTAGCTTCTGAGCTATGGTAGTTGGTATAGAAGAGGTGTTATTAGATGGAAAAACGTATACGGGTCATTGTGGCCAAGCCCGGACTGGACGGCCACGACCGAGGAGCAAAAGTGGTCGCGCGTGCGCTTCGGGACGCGGGGATGGAAGTTATATACACAGGCCTTCGACAAACACCTGAGGCGATCTTTCAGACCGCGGTCCAGGAAGACGCGGACGTGGTGTGCCTAAGCTCTCTCTCCGGCGCGCACGATTACCTGTTCCCGCGAGTAGCCAAGCTCTTTAAAGATAATGGGATAAGCGACGTGCTCATTCTTGGGGGAGGGATCGTTCCTGATGAAGACGTGCCGGCAATGAAAGAGAGCGGCATCGAGGCGATCTTTGGCCCGGGGACGCGGACCGAAGACATCGTCGCATACATTCGCACTCACCTCAAGAAATGATACTGCGCCCTTTCTTTAGTCCTTGACGGCCACGCCCGTCGTCCTTCAAAATAGGCCCTTGAGTCTGGAGTCTTCACGGACCCGGAACTCGTGACGTTTTGTGCCCTAAATAGACCGCCTGGATCCTCGTGACCGGGACGGAAGGACCGAACAAAGGAGACTACGCGCGCCTTCCTCACGGAAGGCTTTTTTTGTTTGGGCTGTCTGTCTTGCTCTGCCGAGAGTCGTGAGGCTCCTTGGGCGAACAAATGCATGGAGGAAAGATGCCGAAAGTCACGATTCACACACTGAGGGAGAAGAAAGCCAAGGGTGAGCCGATCACGTTTCTCACCGCGTATGACTATCCTTTTGCGATTCTCGAACAGAAGGCGGGGATCGATGTGATCCTCGTGGGGGATTCAATCGGGATGGTCGTCTATGGGTACAATTCCACGCTGCCCGTGACCATGGACCTGATGATGCCTTCCGTGAAGGCGGTTCGACTGGGCGCGCCGGACGTTTACCTGGTCGGAGATATGCCGTACATGAGTTACCAGCCCTCCATTCCCGAAGCCATCCGTAACGGCGGGAGATTCATGGCTGAAGGCGGATGCGACGCGGTCAAGCTGGAAGGCGGCCGGGAAGTTGCTGACATCGTGACGGCCATGGCAAAGGCTACTATTCCGGTCATGGGTCATATCGGCCTGACGCCGCAAGCCGCGGCTCAACTTGGTGGGTACAAGGCTCAGGGCAGAGACCTGACCACAGCCGTCAGATTGATCGAAGACGCCAAAATCTTGGAAGACGCGGGTGCTTCGAGCATCCTTATGGAGGCAGTCCCGGCCGAAGTAGCCGAGGTCATAACCCGAAGGGCTTCGGTGCCAACATTCGGCATCGGAGCGGGACCGCACTGCGACGGCCAGGTCCTCGTAATTCACGACATGATCGGGATGTTCGACCGAAAAGTGGCAAAGTTCGTCAAGAAATACGCGGACGCGGGCGCGCAGATCGTGCAAGCGCTGGAGGAATTCAAGAAGGAAGTGGCGGAACGAAAATTCCCCGCTCCGGAACATTGCTATCCCATGCCGGAAGATGTGGCCGCAGAATTGAAGCAACGCTACCCTCAATAGAAGCGAGTGAACAAGGTAGGGGTTTATGGGAACGCTGCCGGGGAGGCCCTTTTTGCAAAAGGATTGTTGCTTTTGCTCCGCAATCCTCCAGGGGGCACTGCCTCAGTTTGAGGCCGCCTGCGTCCAGGATGGACGCCCCGATAGTAGCCCGGCGATTTATCGCCGGGAATGGGCGGTCCAGAAAAGGTTTTTGCGTCCCCAGGTAGCGGCCGAAGGATCAATCC
>JBMOME010000236.1:0-7157 GCA_049323095.1 Thermodesulfobacteriota bacterium | reverse complement strand
TTGTAGGGGCGCACGGCCGTGCGCCCCTACAGGTTTCGCCGAAAGTCTCAGGGCACTGGATTGTTATAACGACCTTCTCTCCTTGTATCGGATGAGCGGTCCGAAGAATTCCGTCTCACAGTAGTGGCATTTGAGCGTAACCGGTTCGCCATGGACCACTATGAACTTCCCCGGGACTTCCTCGTGGTTGGTAATGCAGAACCGGTCCGGACAGATGACGATATCTCCAACCTCTTGAGGGATCTTGACCTTATTCTTCTCTTTCACCTCGCCGTTCTCAATTCGCGAAACCGTAGCATGAGGTGCTATTAGCGCGACCACATTGAGCATCTCCAAACTCAGGCTCAGGTTTTCAACTTTGATGATGTCTTTGCGGCCGATGGAAGCTGAATCGAAGTTCACGCCCACCGCGATGATATCACCGGTCTCACGCGCGAGTGCGTTAAGTCCCAGCACTTGAAAAATAGCAAAGGCTTCGCCGGCAGGAATGTGGTCAATAACGATCCCATTCCTTATCTTCGCGATGGTGATCGGTCGCTCTTTCATTGGACAGCTCCCAGAATCAGCGCAAGGAGGGTTTCTCGGACAAAGAGCCCGTTGCGGGCCTGCTCGAAATAGTAAGCATGAGGTGTTGCATCCACGTCTGGGGCAATTTCGGTCACGCGGGGGAGGGGATGCATCACTTTCATGGTCGGCTTTGCGTTCTTGAGCATGGCTGCCTCCAAGCGGTAAATGCTGCGAAGTTTCTCCACCACCGCCATTCGTTCTTCCAGACGTTCCACCTGAATCCTGGTCATGTACAGGACATCCACTTCCGAGATGTAATCCGCGATGCGGCTCCCTTCTTCTACCGTGATGTTCCGTTCAGCGCCCACCTTTCGGCATTTGTCGATGAGGAATCGGGGCATGGCCAGGTCACGGGGTGAGATGAATATCATCCTGCAATCAGTGTACTTGAGGAGCGCCTCGGTCATTGAATGAACCGTGCGGCCGTTGGCCAGGTCTCCGACCATTGCAATAGTGAGCCCGTCGATCTTCCCTTGGGTCTTTTGGAGCGAGTAGAGGTCCAGCAGAGTTTGCGTGGGATGCTGGTTCGGCCCATCGCCGGCGTTGATGACGGGTATTTCCGCCGCCTCCGCCGCGAGTCGAGCCGCTCCTTTGAGCGGGTGTCGAATCACGATCACGTCAAAACCGTAACCGTCGTGCATCTTGACCGTGTCCCAGAGCGATTCGTCCTTCTCTGCGGATGTGATCTTTCGGTCGTAGAAGCCGCCGACTTCGCCTCCCAGGTTTCGCATTGCCACCTCGAAGGAGGTGCGGGTGCGCGTAGACGGCTCAAAGAACATCATTGCGGAGACTTTACCAGCGCAGAGCCGGCCTTTATCCGGGTGGCTCCTGACCTGGTCAACCTTGGCCAGGATGTGATCGATCTCTTCGCGAGTCAGATCGTTCATGGAGATGATGTCTTTGCCTTGGAAATTCATCTCACACCGCCTTGGGAAGCGCTTCTGAGGAACATGGCTTGGGGTTGGTTTCGCGTACGGTCGCCAGAGCTTATATCACCTCGGAGGCGGAAAAGTAACTAAGAGATTGTTTCTCGATGCAGAGCGGGCGTGTCCTGTATCGGTGACGAGTTCAGTGTGTGCCGATCTCCGCATCTCGGCAGCGCCCGCACTAGGAGCCTGTCGCGAAACGTTTCGGTCTTCTGACGCCAGTAGCACGTAGTAATTCAGAGTGGCAACTTGTGCCACATTCCACGACATGTTTCTACGTGAGGCGGAAAATCTTCCGTGAAGAGCTCCCTCGCAAGAATGTAAAGCGTTCCGCGACAGCCTCCTAGATCGTCAAGGAAGATGGCCGCCCGGGCATTCCTTCGCGCTGTCAGATAATACAGCGCTCCAGGCACCTCAATTCTCAGTGGTCTGGTCATGAGCCATTGCTACCATCTATCAAATCAAGTTCCAAAGTCTGACCCTTTTCTCACTTACGGAACAAAAACAGACAATATCAAGATGTTGTGATGATAAACGACTAAGATATATGAAAAAATAGTGATATTTAGTGAATATAATTGCCAAAAAAATCATCTTAGCATAAGATGGTCGCCATCAAAGGCTCTGGTGATCCTGTGCCATCTTCTCATTTTTCAAGCTGTTCCTCTGATCCTGTTTTCGTATTCAGCACTGAGCTGCGGCTGTTCTAGCGATGGACTTCGGTTTTCGAGGAGGCCTGTGTATGAACTCGGCTCTTCGTGCGTTGGTCGTTTTGTCATGCATTTTCCATATAGTCCTGTGTCCGTGTCTCACACCGGCAGGTGAAAACACGGTGATTTCTCCCTTTGGTAGAAATGCTCCGGCTGTCTTCTTTCCGGCTGCCGCCTCTTCGCCTCAACCGGTGGGGTTGAATCCCCTTGCCGCTCCTGGGAGCGCATATCCAGGTTCGGCCGGTTCTCAAGTGGTTCCCCTTTCCAGTGGATTGCTCGGCCCTTTCCTTCCCCGGATTCCCAATTTCGAATTCGGATTCCTCTACACTTTCGGTCCCAATGTGAGGGCCGGCCGGTTCATCGCGGACTACGTGCTTCCCGTCAGCATCGGAAGCGATTCCGTTGTCTTCGGAGAAGCCCACGCGGAGTTTCAGAATTTTTGGCAGAGTCCTCGCATTGCCGCTGCGGGTAGTTCTGTAGCGAACAGCCGGGCCGATCTCTCTTTCGGCGGCGGATATCGACAGGTGGTGGCCGGCAATACCCTTGTCGGTGTCACTGGCTTCTTCGACACCACGAAGGTCTTTGACCAATGGTACTCGTCCGGCGGCGTCGGTTTGGAAATGATCGCGAACCTCTCGGACTACGACGCCGTGGACCTGAGGTTCAACTGGTATGGGAATCTATTCAACCGTGAGGTCCTGATCAATGCGTTCAGGAATGGGGGCGGGAGCTTTGACATCGAAGCGGGCTATTCTCATGCCCTCTTCAATCAGGCCTTTGACCTACGGTTGAAATACGTCGGTTATCAATTCGACATCGGCGACGCGGTGTACGGATACATGGGCGGCGCGGAGCTTACCACCCGCGACGGTGTCTTTTCAGCACGGTACGAGCATGGGTACGACCGGGTCAACGGTTCGTACGACACTATCGGCGGCTTTGTGAACGTGGGCTTTCAGGTGGAGAACTTGTTCCGCGGGGAGAGCCCGCTCACGTTCCCGGAGCCGATATTCCGGAGTCCGCGGAACGTTGCGTGGTGGCTTACCCGCAAGGTCAACCGGAACTGGCACCTCCCCGCAGCCGTGGTGCAGCTCCGGCAGGCGCCACATGTACCAGATGAGGCCGGTCCAGTCCCATTGTTCACGCGGACAGCTTATGTAGGCGTGGTGGGTGGGCCTTTTGGTGCCGAACTTGGAGCCTTAAACGCTGAACTTACTGCGGCCGACCTAGTGGGCGTGAACAGTGTGGTCATCACCTGGGATAGCGGCGTGGTCTGGAATGGCCAGGTGAATTTCGTGCGCTACGGCACCTGTGCCGGACCGCGCCACGATATCACCGCCGCGTCGAGCCCGCCTGGAATCACTGTGACCAACCCGAGTGTCTGGAACCTGATCTGTGGACCTTGGACCCATGTGACTGTTTTCAATCACGCGGCCACTGCCAATTTCGGCACACTGACGCTCTCCTTCTTTCCGTAACCGCCAATCGCGGACTGGCTGAGCGGTACCCCTTCCCGTGATTCTAGGAGCCTGTCACGAAACGTTTCGGTCTTCTGACGCCAGTAGCACGTAGTAATTCAGAGTGGCAACTTGTGCCACATTCCGCGACAGCCTCCTAGATCACGCGGCCGCTCTTGGGGGGGAATTCGTACTTGCGGCCCAGGACGTAAGTCTTGACCACCGCGGCGGGCAATGGAATGCCCGAAAAGGGGGACCATCCGCACCGAGTCTCCAACTTGCCGCGGCCCTCGATTCGGTCTCCGCGCACAAGAGTCTCTCCGGATAGGTCAAGCTCGGTGAATGAGGCGGCGCAACCGATCTCTATTCGTCCGTGAGTACGGCTGAGATCCTGCGAGAAGATGCTCGCGGGGACTGAAGAGAGCACTTCCGCGACGCGCTGCGGGGTAAAGCCCACGTCCTTGATCAGCCATCCAGCGAAGGGTCCCAATGTGTCCAGGTGTGGCATTCCCGGAGCGCCCGCTGTCTTGTCATCGCGGGTATGGGGCGCGTGATCCGACGCCAGGACATCGATAAGGCCCTGTCGTAACGCGTGCAAGAGGAAGCGCCGGTCGCTTTCCGATCTCAGGGGCGGATTGCACTCAAGGAACGCAGCCTCTTCAAGCTCCCCACCGATCGCAGCCGAGATCCTTCCTTCGTCTACGCTGAAGAAAAGGTGGTGTGGGGTTACCTCGCACGTTACCCGAACCGACGCGCCGCTGTTGTACTCTCGAATAAGCCGTACCGCGCTCTCCGTGGAGACATGACAAATATGGGATCTCAGTCCTAATTTGGCGGTGAGGTCCAGTATCTTTTCCACCGCGCTCCTCTCCGCACGGGGAGGGCGGGTGAACCATCGAGGTCCCGTGGTGCCCGGAGCAGCAAGTTCCTCTGGATCTTCAGCGTGGAAGAAGACCCGACACCCGCGGTATCTACCCAGAGCCTCTTCCAGGGCCCCCCAGTCGTCAAAAGAAACCGCGGAGGGAGCATTATCAAGATAGACCTTGTACGGCAGATCAGCCCACGGTTCGGACGAGCGGGTGGTTGCAGCAAAGAGAATTACAGGGCATTCGGAAGCCCTTGCGGTTTCGAGCTTTCTCCGATACGTGGATTCATTGCTTGGCGGGTCAGGGTCATTGGGCATTGCGCAGAATAGCGTGACTCCGCCGTTAATAGCCGCCTGTCCCGCGCTGGAGAAGGTCTCCTTGGTGCAAGCCTTCTCCCATCTTTCGTGTGCGGCGGCATCCTTCGGATCAGGCCGCGGATACTCCCTCGCGTGCACATGAATATCCATGAATCCCGGAAAGAGCAGTCGATCGTTGCGATCCACGGACTCTATCCGCTCGACTGCCGCAATGGTGCCCGACTGCGGGTCGAACTCGATGAGCGCTGGGTGCACGCCGTCAGGAAAGACGGTGCTGGCTTTGATTTGTTGATAGGTCACGATTCGCCCATGGCAGCTATCAGAGTCCGACAGAAAGCGGGCAGATCGTCAGGCATCCGTGACGTGATCAGCTTGCCGTCGCGGACGACCTCTGAATCTTCCCAGAGGCAGCCCGCGTTAACCATGTCGTCCTTGATTGCCACGTAAGACGTGGCTCGTCGTCCATTCAGAATTCCCGCGCTTACCAGCATCCACCCCGCGTGACAGATGGCCGCGACCACCTTCCCCTGATTGAATACGTCTCGCACGAGCGCTACCATTTGAGGGTGGATGCGCATCTTATCGGGCGCATACCCGCCTGGAATAACGATCGCGTCAAATTCGTCCGCACGCACTTCCGCGGCCTTCTTGTCCGCATGGATCGGGATGCCGTATTTGCCGTGATAGGTGGCGGCGGTTCCGGAGCCAACTACCGTGACGTCTACACCTTCTTCTTTCAACCGGTAGTACGGGATCCATACCTCGAACTCGTTGTAGATGTCTTCAACCAGGAGTGCTGCTCGTTTGCCCTTCAGTTTCATGAGGACCTCCTTTGTCAATTGAGCGGAGACGTTTGCTGTATGTCACGGATCCTGGCTGGGGGTGTCATGATCTTCGATTTCAAGGGATGCGATACGCATTTCATCGCGGCCTTCAACGATCTGCACGGACGGCGACTCACACACCGGGCAATAGGGGGAATAGTCGTGTATCACCGTCTCCGCGGAGCACTGCTGGCAGTGCACCTTGATGGGTATGATGGTGATGTCCAGATCCGCGTTATCCGCGATACCCCCTTTGGAGAGCACATCAAAAGCGAAACGGATCGCGTCGGGCTGAACCGCGGTAAGGAAACCGAATTCCAAACTTATCCGGACCACCCGCCGCGCGCCGTGGACTCTGGCCTGTTGCTCCACGATTTCCATGATGCTCTGTACAATTCCCATCTCGTGCATACAGCGCTCCGAGTATCACCGAACGCGAGGACAATTCCGAATGCGCGCCACGGCTTAGATCATTCTGTCCCAGTATACTACGAAGGGCAGAGGACTCAATTGGATCGTTGCAGGAGGGGTGGGGTATTCGTCGAACTCTTCAGACGTGGCGCTGTCGAGAATTCCCCGGACGACTGATCGTGTCATTTCATCAAATAGGGAACTACCTGAACTGCCTTGACCAGGGAGGAAGGGTCCAAGGCGCCCCTCGGTTGATCTCCTGGAATAGGCCGGCCCCGGTCAAGTCCATGAAAAGCCGGTAAGTTTTCTGAATGTCGTTGTTCATATGAGTGCTAAAGGCCACTCGGTTTCCTCGATAGGAATAGACGGTGATTACTTCTCCGGTTGAAGCCGCGTAATAGTCGACCGTCGTCTCACTGCCGGGGATATCAGGCGCACGGTCCACCTGCTTGGACGTTAGGTGCTTCATCGATCGCACGTCGGGCAATCGGAAAGTCTGCTGGGCTGACAGGGGCGCGACTAACACCGCCAAGGCCAGTACAAGCAGAGTCACGGACTTCACCATTTCAGACCATATCCTTTCTCTTCGTAGGCGAATCTGGACCGCTTTCTATATCAGATCTTCGTCCCCAGGACAATCTTGCAGGCTACGGAGTGATTGACAAGCGCTGTTGATTGGGAAATCATGAACGCGGAGCGGGTGCACTCCACACGGGCCGTGGGTGCTGCCTGTGCACACAGCCTATTCCACAGCCAACCCAGGAGCTATGATGGATTTCGACGGGATGAGCAAAGAGGAGCTGAGGTCGTATCTCGAATTCCTCATGTGGCATTATCGGCTCGTAGACGCCTTCTGGTATATATTTGTTGAGGAGGAATACGGCTCGGACGCGGCAAACCACTTCAACGAACGGGTTTGGCATCGGGTTGCCGGAATGGGCGCCAGGGACATCATCAAGAGATTCGGCATAGAAGAAACGCAGGACATTCCCCAATAAATGAAGGGTGAGTAATGATTTGATGAGTAATGGGGGGTGGTTATAGTTTGGGGGAAGTGAAAATGGGGAAAGTTCTTGCCA
>JBMOME010000235.1:0-7166 GCA_049323095.1 Thermodesulfobacteriota bacterium | reverse complement strand
CACATACCGTTGCGGGGCAGCGCAGGAATCGCACCTGCTTCCCGTGCATCCAGCACAGTTGTGGAACCAGCATCCCATGAAGTGCATTTCATGGCCAAGGCAGAGAGCCTCAGGCCGGAATCGAGCGGTTGTGATCCGCACCCGATCTGTGTCGCCAGGAAAGCTTGAGATCCTTGGCCAATCAGCGCGTCAGGCTGTGCGTTCAACGAGCGTGACTCTCTGCTGTGGTGTTCGAAGTATGCCGATATTTTGCAAAGTCCAACTGCTAACATCTCGTCCCCATTCTTGTGAACCGGGGGGTGAAACATTGGACTTACGAGGACATCTCGGGACATCCGCCTCAAAGCGAAGAGCCCGGCCACTCGTGTGACCGGGCTTCCAGGTGTTGCCAGTGTTGATGTTGCGACTGGCTTGTTGGTCGGAGCGGCGAGATTCGAACTCGCGACCCTCTGCTCCCAAAGCAGAAACAGTGCGTTGAAAACAAAAGACTTGATGATCAACTGCAAACATTCAGAGCGAGGGCGAGAATCGGACCGCGGTTCCTCCGAATGATGGTTCCGGTCTTTGCTCTAGATCCGCCACCTTCACCCATGATTTGGCTTCCGGTAGACCCCGAGGCAAAGCGCCTATCAGCGGGAAAATCGAAACCTCCCCTTGCCTCGATCATGAGGAAAGGGGAAGCCTCCACGCAAAGGGCTAGTAACCGATTCCTTGTTGGCGAGAGCTACGATGAGGCTTGTTCAGAGGTCTCAGTGTCTTCATCTGGACTCAAGTGGTCGAGGTCCAGCGGATCAGAGTCAATGTATTCGAGTGCGGTCATGTCTTCGTAGCGAACAATCCTGCCCTGGCACGACACGAAAGCGCCCTTGGCTGGGACCTTGGCCAGCCATCCTTCAAGGATCTCGGATCGATCGCGAACCGGCGCATCGTCCCTTAGGACGAACCAGATAAAAATGTCGACTTGCGGGGCATCCCACGAAGGACTCGCCTGAATTCGAATCTCAGACAGTTCCTGAAAAACAATGGCGTCAGGAGAAGTGGATCGAGCCAATCGCGAGAAACGATTTCTCAGTGGCTTGAACCACGGAGTGAACTCATCAGGCAATGCCGCACGAAAACGTTTCCGTGCGAGCTGCTTTCCAAGTAGTCGACGATCCGAATCGGTAAGACAGCCTTGAAGTCTAGGCCAAGCACATAGAAGCGTTTTTTCGACGGTTTGAATCCTGTCGAGGTCGGCGGCAAGACGAGCCGTATGGAGTCCAGGCACTGTCACGTACCGGGGGCGAGCCCCGAGCAGAACTTCACGGAAGTCCTCTTCGGTCAATTTGATTAGGGGGGCAACCTCCGCGAAGGGCCTAATCTCAGGGGGGCGGACGATATCACAACTCTGAGAAACAACCATTAGTCCATCGACAGGATGTACTACGAACTCAGTAGAAGGATCAGCTTCGATGGCTCGCCGACTTTCTTGGCACAACGGTTGTGCGGCCATGATGCGATACACGAAGTCCTGTTCGCCAACGACGCAATCGCCCTGGCGCCAGGAATGCACATCACAAGATGGATTCGATTCCGGCGTGAGGGGCATCAGGTTTTCGAAACCCTTGTGATGCGGGCAGGTCGGGCCTGCTTAACCGAAACCGGCTCGATAGCGTTCTCCTTGAGGGCAATCTGCGTCCCAAGGGGCAGCGGGCGCCGAGCATCTCTGGCCTTCCCAATGAGTCGGGGAGGCCTTGAGTTTTGGAGGGATCCCGGCAACATTTTGGCGCGTTGGGCTGCTTCTTCAATACGATCCTGGGAAAGCAGATCCTTGATGGAAGGTCCTTGGGAACCATCGAGGAGGGCGGCTCGGGTTTCTGCTGCGCTACCGCGGTCCGCTTTTCGAACGACGAGCAGAACCTTTTGAAGTCGTTCCTCATGGACTGGACGCATCCCTCGCCCTGCTTCCCACAAATGCATGGTTCGGCGTTCAACTCCCATTACCGAAGCAAGCTGATCCCAAGTGAGGCCGGATCTCCTCCGTAGTTCTGTGATCGGATTCTCCACCGGAACAGGAGAAATCAATGTTCCTCGAGTCTGGTAAAGGCTTGAAGTTGCGGGCCGTTGCAGGTCAGACGCTCGGGTGCCAGAAACAAGGCCGATTCCGCCGAGCCTCACGATCATTACCGTCTCCTCGCGGCGAGGAGGTGGCATTTGGATTGGGCATGGAAGAAGAAGCATGGCTCATTCTCTCCCAAAATGGAGGTCGAACGCAGCCGTTACACCCCACCGGAAAACTGAATAGATCCTCTTCACCAACATTTCAGCCCCAAGAACTAGTGACGCTGAATCAAAAGGAATTGGTGTATCCGAATAATCTGAATAGGCGTCGAGATCCAAAATCCATGATCCCTTAGGCTCCGGAAGGATGGCAGTTGGATCGATGGTGGTGTTTTCAGGCAAAAGACCCCACTTCGCGACTAGAAACCCTTCAGCAGTCCGGAAAAGACCTTCAGAAAGGATTTGCAGTGCATTAGCACGAAATTCTGGAACCACCTCTGGGCCAAGGAGTTCAGGCCTGAAAAATTCGTGAATTCGCTCCAGTGCGTCATCTCGAAATCGATCGATGTATCTGACGCCAAGGCGGGTCACATGAGTGGGGTGAATATGCATTTCTAACGTGCGGCAGGCGTCAGTAATTCTTTGCAGGAACTCAGTTCTATTTGTGTAACGCGTTGTCTCAACTGCAAGGAAATCCTGGCAGAGCGTGATATGCCAGTTCTGGTCTGCGGAACTGAATCGGTAACTCCGTGTTGGAGGGATCATGGAGATGGGGGCGTCGGAACCTGGCAATACAAACTGCATCCGCTGGGCCATCTGCTGAGTGATTAAGGGGTAGTGCTGGCGGAGTGATTCCTGGAAACTCGCAACAAATTCATCCCTCCCGATGGACATGATTGGGGGGAAGCGGATCTGGCAGATCGCGCGATCAAGAGGAGCCCTTGTCAGCGGCACCTCGGCCGGGCACTGATCGAAGAGTGGGTTCATGGGGGGCCTCACTGAGGAAGTATAGGCCGATTTGTCGGCGGTGTGAAAAGAAGTGTGAAAAATGGCATTGACACGATTGCCATGAGTGATGCACCCTGGACCTGTGGAATGAGGTTCGCCTCTCCACGAGATCTTTGAGGCATACAAAAAGCCGCCCATTACGGGCGGCGGAAAATCCGGGGTCCTTGGCGCCCTTGGATCAGGCGGGACCTTTCTTGCTGCGTGGAACCACAAGAATTGAACAGCTCGCCTGCTCCCGTCAAGGGAAAGGAGGGCGTTCCATGTCCATGGACGACTTTCAGGCCCCGCCTGGATTTCGCTGGGTGTATTGCAAGTGCTTCAAGCACTGGCGTTCTGGCGAACTGGTCTATCGCAAGGATGGCGGATTTTTTCGCTTTCTTGTGAAGGCCTAATCCAGGTGGATTGGGGGGAGGCCGTCGGTCTCCCCCCAGGGTTTTCAGGATCTGCGATGCCTCGCGTCCAAAACCATTCTTGGAGGTGCCCCATGGGCAAGTCCCCACTCAAACCCGGCTCGCCGGCTCCCAAATCCGGTCAGTACCAGAATACGGCGACCAAGAACGAGGTCACCGCAACCAAGGGAGCTCCACTCCCCCCGACTCCCAAGCCTGGCCAGGGCTATAAGCTTGTCGATCCAACAAAGCACAAAGGCGGAAAGTAGACACCTGCTAGAAACGGCCCGAGAGATCGGGCCGTTTCTCTTTTGCTGGTCCTGGACCTCAGCCCTCGGTTTCTTGGCCGAATTCCCTCCGGAGCGCGTTGAGAGTCGGAAGCAGCTTGGCCCAGAATCCGCGCGGCGGTTTAGGGATACCGTCCTCATCGCACCAATTGCCGATCGTGGTGTCACTGACTTCGAACAACCGGGCAAGGGTGGAGGTCGGGACGCGCCAGACGAGTTCCCGAAGCAGTTCCTTGGTGGGGCGAGCGGGGCGTGGCGAAAAGCTGATCGCACGCACGCCCGCGGCGATACTGCCCGCGTCCTTCTCGCCTTGATCGGGCTGATCCACTGCCGGTGGAGGCACTGGATCGAGTGGAGGGAGGAACTTCATTGCGGGAGAATCGATGGTCGCAAGCATTTCGAGGAGAGCCTCGATGGGTGGTGCGGGCTTGGGAAGCAGGGAGCTCACAGGCTGGCGCTGAGCCTGTTCCCGAAGCTCTCGAAGTGCCGAACCCGCACCTGGAAACAACTGCCGCCCCAGCGCGTTCTGTACATTCCGCGCAACGGCGTGGCTCTGGGTCAGATAAAGCGAGGTGGTCACGATGCTCGCATGGCCCAGAATCTTCTGGATTTCATCAGGGCTGAGGCCTTCCAGTTTGAGTAGATTGGCGGCAGATCCGCGCATGCGGTGAGGGGACAGGGAGGGGAGACCGAGCTGCCTGCACGCGGCCTTGATGTATCGAGAGGTGTACCCTTGCGAATAGGGAACCCCTTGAGCATTCGGGAACAACCAGTCGCGTTCTGCGGGAATAGCGACGCCCTGCTTGGGCTCTCGCTTGGGACCACCTCTGGGGCGCCCAGCCCGCTTGGAAAACCTGAATTTGCCAGAAAGGATGGCCGCTTCGTAGTTCCGGATCATGACTTCCAGCCACTCCGGCACGGGGATCAAGCGTTCTGGACCGTCCTTGCTTTGGGCTTTGTACAGCAGGTGTCCGTCGATGCCGAGAATGAAATTCGCCCAACAAGCGTGAAGGACTTCGCACTCGCGAAGCCCAAGGCCGAGCATCATGGCCACGCACAGAAGGGCCAAGATATTTCCGTTGGCGGCGATTGCAGCGAGGAACGCCACGACATGATGTTTCCCGACGACATCCTTGCTCTTGGGAACAACCTTTTCTCGCTCGAACCTGAACTCCACATACTTGAACCAACCCAGTCGCTTAATCGCGAACGTGATCAGGCAGCTAAAGGCATTGATCGCTTTGTTGATCGTTTCTGGCATGAAGCCACAAGCGCGGATTTTCACCTCGATGGCATGAACCTCCTCTTGGGTAATTCGAGCTACAGGCTTAGCCATCAGGGATTGCCAGTGTCGCTTCAGATCGTCTTCCACTGCCGCAATGTACTTGGCCCCGAATTCGGATTCCGCCATGGTCTTCCAGAGGGGAAGGACGTCATCTGGCGTCTTGTCAGAATGAATATTCAGAGCCTCTTTGAGCAGGCGCTCTCTCTCCGCCCAATACACCTGTTTGGCAGCCTCTTTGGTTCGCATCCTCGTCGAGCGATTCACAACATTCTCGTCGTCGACACGGATGCCCATGTAGTAGCACTTGCTACCAGCCTTCCGGTACATCCCTTCCTTCGTCAGCACCCGCGGCATGTCTGCACCGCCCTACTGGAAGGTCCGGGTTGAATCGGATGGCCTGTGGCGCCGTGGGGTGGCTTTCCGCTTGATCCGGCCAGGCCCCAGCGCGAGGTAGAACGCCCAGGTCTTCTTCCAGTCGTACCACTTGCGCCCGCCGTGGCGTTCCACAAATAGGCCGCAACCCTCCCACTCGTCGAGCGTCGTGCGGCTGATGCTGATCCCTCGGGCGAGGAGGAAGCAGTGCTGGATTTCTTTCGCAGACAGGAAGCTGCGTCCTGCGAAAAGCTCGTCAATCTTATTAATCATGCCCATGTGGGTCCACCGGTGAACATGTGCACCACCCGGATAACCAGGCAGTGATTTGCACACATCCGCTCCCCTCCAGGAGTCACGTCATGCCGATCAATGGCAATGTACGCGATCCAGCGGAACCTATTTAGCGGTCTCTTGGCCCTCTAGGGCTCTAGGGCGGCGTGACCGTTTCGATCACGTGTCCGTAGTGAATTGTTGCTGTTCCCATGAGAGCCCTCTTTGTGCGCCGAAGCGCGATGGCCCCCCCCTGTGTGTTGGAAGAGTAGGGTGGCTCCAAGTGGAATTCAAGAAGAATCTGTTTAGTAGTCAAAATAATCGCGCTAAATCGAAAATTCGATACGGGCGAAATGTTTCGGCCGTATCGAATTTTAGATTTGGACGAGGCGGTCAGATCGGAACCCATTCAGTCGTTTCCTTGCCATCAGATGGTGGGGTGTGGGGCATGCCCACTGGCATGTGTGGACGATGATCCGGGGCCCCCTGGAGAGGGTCATCGGCCAAATAGTGCTGTGATTGGTCCCGAGGCCGTGCGGGATGTTCAATGGGCCCAGAGACACCTTGGTGCAGGCTTTTCGGTGAGACCTCTGAAAGGTGAAGCTGCCCCGGTGGTTGCGGGATCCTCCGGTGCTGAGACAACAAGCGCATCACTTGGGCAGCATTCACGCCCTGATAGGCATCATGGGCATTCCGTGGCGCTTGTAAGAGAAAGGTCTGCGCCATCCAAGTCTCCAAAGAAGCCCCAACGTGGGTGATTTAAGATTGGACAGGTATTGCCTACTTGCCGTGGATAGCCTGTCCAGAAAGTGACCTTTCAATGCCACTCTTCCACTGAACCCACCAAGCGCGCCAAGGAGTTCGAGATCAAACTGACGGCGAGGCTCCGCAAGCACATGGGCAATCCCCGCTACAAGCAACTCTCCGAGCGCCTGGAGGCCCTGAAGGAGCGCCATGAGAAGGGCCTGCTCCACAGTGTCGAGTTTCTGAAGCAACTCCTGGAGATCGCACGCGATCTCGTCGCCACCGAAAAGGAAGTCCCGCCTAAGGAAGACGAGGAACGCGGCATGGCCGCGCTGACGGAACTCTTCCAGCAGGTGAAGGGTGAGAAGACACCCGTGGTCGTGGAGAAGGTCGTCAAAGACATCGACGAGATTGTTCGCCTCGTGCGATTTCCCGGTTGGCAGCAAACCGCAGCGGGAGAACGGGAAGTCAAAAAGGCGCTGCGAAAGAGCCTATTGAAGTACCAGCTTCATCAGGATGTGGATCTTTTCGAGCGAGCCTACGGATACATCTGCGAGTACTCCTGAGCCTGAGGGATCGGAATCCACCTGCGAGCGTTCTTTCACTCGTGCGTGGATTCTTCGTTCTCAGCCACAGATTCATCTGGGACGAGCGCATCTCCAAACACACTCTCCCAGAGTGTCCTTTCGGTGAGCGATCGTACGTCGATTTCGCTCCCAAAATCGAAGCCGACTTGACTGTAGTACTCGTTCAGCGAATTCATCCAGA
>JBMOME010000234.1:0-7242 GCA_049323095.1 Thermodesulfobacteriota bacterium | reverse complement strand
GTGAGCGTTCAGACCATCTTGGCCACGAATACTTCCGCTATTCCTATTAGCGCGATCGGTAAGGGCTTAAGCCGACCTGAGCGCCTCCTGGGGCTGCACTTCTTCAACCCCGTCCCCATGATGGACGCTGTGGAAGTCATCAGGGGCGTGTGCACCAACGATGAAACATTTGAGTTTGGGGGCGAATTTGTGCGTTTCTTAGGCAAAGAACCGATCATGGTCAAGTCGGATATCGCGGGCTTTGTCCTCAACCGCGCGAATATGCTCACAAACCTGGAAGTGATGCGCCTCGTGGAAAACGGCATTGCGACCCCGGAAGACATCGATAAAGGATTTCGGCTGGCATTCGGTCGGAGGATGGGGCCGTTGGAAACATCCGATCTGGTGGGGCTGGACGTGCAGCTCATGGCGTACACCAACGTGTACATGGAGGAACGAGATCCCAAGTTCTATCCCCCTGGGATACTGCGCCGCAAGGTGGCTGCCGGCCATCTGGGGCGCAAGACCGCCAAAGGCTGGTATGAATACAATTCGGACGGAACCCGAAAGACATAGAATGTTGTTTGAGGAACCGAGAGGCTTTCCGACTTGAGGAGGACTTCAGTGAACATAGTCGTTATATCCAGGCAAGTAGGTTCGTATGGCGATGAAATAGCGTCTCTGGTGGCCGCGGAGATGGGTTTGGAGCTGGTCGGGCGGGACGGCTTGCACAAGATGGCCCTGTCCTGCGAACCGGAATACAGCGCTGCGTGCACCGCTTACGAGAAGGAGCATGGCGCGGGGTTCTTCGAACGCATGTTCTTCGATAGACCGTCCTATCTTAGCCTCTTCGAGGCTATGGCCTTTGAGCAGGCCAGCCGGGGGAGTGTGGTAATGGTTGGCCGAGGGGCGCAGATCGTCTTGCGTGACTTCCCCGGCGTATTCACTGCCCGGATAGTGGCGCCTTTCGGGGTAAGAGTTCGCCGAGTGCAGGAACGAAGCGGCTCATCTGAGGCCGTTGCTGAGGATTTCGTCAAGAAATACGACCGCGAGCGGCGGGCGTTGATTCAGTCCATCTTTATGGCAAACCTGGATGACTGGAGCCTGTACAATGTTATTCTGAACACGCAACATTATACTGCGCAAGCGGCCGCAATGGCCTTGATCGAGGCTATCAGGCAAAAGACACCTGTTCCCGACAAGACCCAGTCAGCAGAAACGTTTCGGGCGCTTGCGGTTGCCAAGCGCGCTGAGACGCTCGTCCGTAGCAAATTGACCTCTGCCGTGGCTCGTGACATCAGAATTTCTGCGGAACCGGGCGGAGTCGTGCGCATGACCGGACTAGTAGCTCAGAACGCAGACAAGGAAGAGGCGGAGAAAATCGTGTCTCAATGTCCCGGGGTCACAAGAGTGGAGAACGATCTGGTCGTGACGGAAGGCTTCCGTTTCTTCATGTAACGTCAGCCCGTACTGCCGTGGATTGAGATCGAAGGAGTCCTCATGCAGAGCGATTTGCTGGAACCCTTTTATGACGCGATCAAATATCAGGAACAACGACTCCGGGATCTTGCCGCGGCGGGTCGGAAGATAATCGGATATTTCTGTACGTACACTCCTGCGGAATTGATCCACGCCTCGGGTTTTATCCCGATGAGGGTGATGGGGGGCACTCGAACCCTCACGAAGGCTGATTCCCTGGCGCCCAGTTTCGTCTGTCCTTACTTGAGAGCGGCTCTTGATAAAGCTCTGAGCGGCGAATACTCATTCCTTTCAGGCATTGTGCAGGGCTATACCTGCGATGCAGCATGCGGCGTGGTGAGAATCTGGGAACGCAACATCCCTGGTGAGATCTTCCACACCCTCGCGCTACCCTATTGCGACTCGGTGCATTCCCGGCGCTTCCTTCGTTCCGAGATCGATGCACTCAACGCGAAATTCCCTGCAATCGGTGGGGGATTCAGTGAGCAAAGCCTGGCCGATTCAATAGAGTTGTACGGCAAGATCCGGCGTTTGGTCCTGGAATTCTACAAGATGCGCTACGACGGACGGTTGACGATTCCCGCGCGCGAGTTCCTGGCCATTATCCAGGCCGGGTTCGTGACAAGGCCGGAAGATTACCTTGGGATGGTGGAGCGCTTGGCCGGCGCCGCTGGCTTGGCAGCCGCGGCCAACCGGGGCGGGACACGCGTTCTTGTCTCCGGAAGCCTCGTAGAGGACGGGAAAGTCCTTGACCTCGTTGAGGAATCCGGCGGGTTGATCGTGGCCGACGACCTGTGCACGGGCATCCGCAATTTCTACCCCACTTCCGGATTCGGATTGCATCCTATTGAACGGATCATCGATCGGTACATGAATCGGGCGCCTTGTCCTTGCAGGTCGAGGGTCTCGGACAGGCTGCCGTTTATCGAGGATCTCCTAGGGCGGTCCAAAGCCCAGGGGGTCATCTTCCTCTTCCAGAAGTATTGCACACCACATCTCGCGGATCATCCGAGCCTGCTGGAACAGTTCAAGGCCAAAGGAATTCCCTCGATCGCAATAGAAATGGAAGAAACCGGTGTCAACGAAGGGCAACTGAGGACGCGTCTGGAAGCGTTCTTTGAGATGTTGAGGTAAATGCAATGGAAAAGACCGGCAAATCCAGAAAGAGGCTCAAAGCCGCCAAAGAGCTGAACCGCGTAGTGACGGAATATTACGTGGAATGCGGCCGAGCAAAGACTGAAGGAAAGCCCGTGGGTTGGTTGCCTCCCATGAACGGCGCTATAGAAATATTCTATGCCATGGACATTCAGCCGGTTTTTCCTGAGAACTGGTCACCGATCTGCGCTGCATTCGGCCTCGCGGAAAAGAACTTCGAAGTCGCGGAAGGCATGGGATATTCACGTGACCTATGCGGGTACATGCGAAATATCATCGGGTACGTGCACGGCCTCATGAATGAAGAAGGAACGCCTCTGGGAGGCCTGCCCGAGCCGGATATTCTCCTTTCGCCCGGTGGCGGCTGCGTTCCGGTGATCAAGATCTTCCAAGAACTGGAACGGCGCTTCCCCAAAGCAAGGGTCTACCCCGCGGATCTACCGCAGGTGCCGACGGAAGAGATCCTCCCGCATCATCTGGATTACGCAGTCGCCGAAATAAACCGTCTTGTGGATTTCCTCTCAGAAGCCACAGGCAGAAAGCTGGACCTGGACAGACTTAGAGAAGTGGTAAAGCTCTCCGACCGGGCATGTGAGCTCTGGGATGAGATCATGACCTACCGTCGCTGCATCCCGACACCCTTTTCTGCGTCAGAGATCGGCATCATGTTCGTCATGGTAACCCGGCAAGGAACGCAAACTGCGGTGGACTTCCTCACCACCGTAAGAGACGAGGTGAAAGAGAAGTCGGCCCAAGGCCTTGGAGTATTGGAACACGAAAAGATTCGGCTATTCTGGGACAACATACCGCTCTGGTACAACATGGGCCTGTTCAACCATTTTGAAGGTTTGGGAGGCGTCGTTGTGGCCGAGACTTACTCTTCCGCCTGGTCCCTGCGCCTGGATACGGATCGGCCCATAGAAGCTTTGGCCTTGAAGAGCCTCAAATCTTATCCGCTCGTTTCCTGCGTTTCAGTGGACAAGCGGGTCGAAATGGTCGTCAAGGCTTGCAAGGAATACTCGATCGACGGAGCCATACTGCATCGCAACAAATCGTGCCTTCCCATTACCTTGGGTCAGATGGACATCAAGAAAGCGCTTGAGGACCAACTCGGAATTCCCTCAATCGTAATCGACGCGGACCATATGGACAGCCGGAACTTCTCCGTTGACCAATTCCAGACGAGAGTCGACGCATTCATGGAGATGCTGCTGGCCAAGAAGAGCTAGAACGCCCTACAGCTCCTATGGGCAATGAGGACCGCTGCCGCAGTCGGAGAATATCATGTCGTACAAGACCATCGTTGAAGCATTCGTTGAGAACGCACGCAATTCTCAGGACGAAACCATCATCAAATACAAGCGACAAAAGGGTGGGCAATATCTCGACCTCACCTGGGCAGAGCTAAGAGAAGCTTCTGAAGCATTCGCGTGTGGGCTGCTCAACATCGGCATGGAACCCGGGGACCGGCTCGCGATAATGTCCTTCAATCGTCTGGAATGGATTGTCGCAGACCTGGGAACGTTGCTCGCAGGCGGAGTCGGCGTCCCGATCTATCACACAAACACCGCTGAACAAGCCGCATACATCCTGAGCGATTCAGAGTCCAGGTTTGTGGTCGTCGAGGATGTCACGCAGCTCGGCAAGATCCTGGCTCATGTCGATGAATTGCCGAACTTGGCCAAGATCGTTCTAATCGACGGAGCAGCCCCACAGGGAGACCAAAGAGTAATTGCTCTCGCGGATTTGTTGGAACAGGGCCGACAAAAGAGAGACGAGTTTGAACAAGAGCTCCAGCGTCGCATCAGCAACATCAATATCAATGACATGGCCACTATCGTTTACACGTCGGGCACTACAGGGCCGCCCAAGGGCTGCATGATCAGCCATAAGAACATTGCATTTGTTCTGTGGTCGATTCACGAGCTCATCAAGATCGATCCCAAAACGAACATGTCGCTTATGATTCTTCCCATATCTCATCTATATCCTCGAGTCTCGGGATACTATTACAACATTTATATGAACATTCCGTTCGCGATAGCTGAATCCATCGACACTATCGGCCAGAACATGATGGAAGTGCGGCCCACGTACTTCACGAGCGTTCCTCGGATCTTCGAGAAAGTGTACGACAGAATTGTCAGCACCGCGGAAAAGGGCTCGCCGCTCAAGCGATCTATATTTCACTGGGCCGTTAAGGTCGGCCGTGAAAGAAGCAGGAAACTCACTGCTCATCTGCCGATGTCCGCATGGCTCACGTTCAAGTTTCGCGTCGCTGATCGGCTGGTCTTTGAAAAGATCCGCAACCTGCTTGGCGGTAGGCTTTCGTTCGCCGTATCTGCCGGAGCTCCGCTTTCCGCGGAAGTGGGAGAATTCATCCATAGCATCGGGATAGACGTGCTGGAATTCTATGCGCTCACGGAAACAATCTCCGGCACCATGACCACATTCGAGGAATGCCGCTTCGGCACAGTGGGCAAACCCATGCCTGGAGTGCAGGTGAAGCTCGCGACTGACGGTGAGATCTTGATTCGAGGCAACAATTTCATGGGGTATCATAACAAGCCCGACCTCACTGCCGACGTGTTGAGGGATGGGTGGTGTTACACAGGCGACGTGGGCCGATGGGATGAAGACGGTTTTCTCGTGATCACAGACAGGAAGAAGGACCTTATCATAACTTCGGGCGGAAAGAACATTGCACCGCAAAACATCGAGAATCAGCTTAAGAGGATTCCTCTGGTATCACTTCCGTTGGTGCACGGAGACAAGAAAAACTATCTCACCGCGCTCATCACCCTTGATCGCTTGGAAACCGAAGCCTGGGCAAAAGACCGCGGGATCGCGTATCAAAGCTTTGAGGAACTCACGTCCTGCCCGGAAATCCAGGAACATGTTCGGCAAGGGATCGACAAAGTCAACGCGGACCTTGCTCGTTTTGAAACGGTCAAGAAATTTGCGATCCTTCCGTGCGAGTTTTCCCAAGAACAGGGCGAGATTACGCCCACGTTGAAACTTAAACGCAAGGTCATAAAAGACAAGTACGGGCATTTGTTGGAAGCGCTGTACGAAGAATCCAGGTAACGAGAAAATGTATTTCGTAGGAATCGATGTGGGCTCGTTGAGCACCGAAACCGTTATTGTCGACCATACCGGAACTATGGTCTCGTACCACATTTCATCCACCGGCGCGAATAGTCGCACCGCGGGCGAAGGCTCATTTGCCGCGGCTTTGGCGAGTGGAGGCATCGCCCAATCTGACGTGAACTTCACCGTAGCTACAGGTTACGGCCGCGTGAGTATACCTTTTGCCGATAAAACCGTAACCGAGATCACCTGCCACGCGCGAGGAGCGGTTCATCTTTTCCCTGCGACGCAAACAATAATTGATGTGGGCGGCCAGGACAGCAAAGTCATCCGCGTTTCACAAGACGGAAAAGTAGCGGATTTCAACATGAACGACAAATGCGCCGCGGGTACGGGCAGGTTTCTGGAAGTAATGGCGCGGGCCCTGGAGATCGACCTGGACCGGATGGGCCCGCTATCATTGCGCTCCACCTGTGACGTATCCATCAGCAGCATGTGCACTGTATTTGCCGAGTCCGAGGTGATCTCGCTCGTGGCTCGTGCGACGCCTAAAGAAGACATACTCAATGCGATTCATAAGTCCATATGCAATCGTCTCGCGCCTTTGATGGACGCTGTGGGCATACGAATGGAAGTGACCATGACCGGCGGTGTAGCCAAGAACAGCGGCATCGTGGAGAAGATCAGAGAAAAGGTGGGTCAGCCGATAAATGTGCCTGAGGAACCCCAGATTGTGGGCGCCCTGGGAGCAGCCCTAATCGCCCGCGACATGAGCACCCACGCACAATAAGGAAAGGGTAGTGCTTTTTGCGGAGGGTGCGGGAACCGCTTTTTCACACGAAAAAGGAGTTCCCGCAATTCGAGATGGGCTCTGCCGCAAGCGGGCAGCGCCCTACCCTCGTCCCTTGCTATTGTGCAGGCTTGGCGGGGGCTTTTTCTGTCTTAGCTTTAGTAGACTTGCCGGTTCGCTTCACGGATCGAGGGGCAACGTTGTAACCGTAGGCCCCTGGTCCATATCCGTAGGCTCCATATCCGCCATAATAAGATCCGGCTGCATACGATGTTCCTCCTGACCAGGAGGGCAAACAGCCGAATCAAGCAGCTTCCGCAATACAGGGCGCGGTCACGAAAGCAACCGCTGCCATGAGAACAAGCAGCGTCGCACATCTAGTCAGCATTATGTCATCTCCTTTCGTCTTGAATCGGAATCCGGCCGTCACAATAAGTTCATAAGAAAGCCATGAACCTCCGGTCACTACCATGACCGTTTCACAGATTCCAAATCCCTGAAGCTCCTCCCCTTGGGCTTACTTCAAGGCGTGCTGCCATAGCAAGCCTCTATTGGGAACGACCATTCCAATAGGTGAAGACCATACTCCACGGCCACCGGTTGAGTCAACCCTGAACTTCCTCCAGAATCCACGGTCTACTTTGGTCATGTACCGGTTTTTGGTTCCGAG
Source organism: Thermodesulfobacteriota bacterium (assembly GCA_049323095.1). GTDB lineage: Bacteria > Desulfobacterota > Desulfomonilia > Desulfomonilales > Desulfomonilaceae > VGSG01. Next base: position 79 of record JBMOME010000234.1, on the reverse strand, counting down.
AGGCTGCACAGACGCGTTCATGACGGGTGCGGGGCGTGAAATCGGGGTCTGAATCCACGACTGTGCCCGATGGACGCTC
>JBMOME010000233.1:0-7294 GCA_049323095.1 Thermodesulfobacteriota bacterium | reverse complement strand
ACTTAACTAGGAGAGGAGTGGTCGTGGCCCTGGGCACGGGCCTACTCACCGCAGGACTTTTCAGGACCAGCATGGGCCAGCCGCGACCTCTCACGGGAGAAAAGCCACCGGTGGACGCCTACCTGATTCGCCCTCCTGGAGCCCTACCGGAGCCCGAGTTCCTTGCCCAATGCGTTCGGTGCGGCGAATGCATGAAGGCGTGTCCCACCAACACCCTGCAACCGATCTGGTTACAGGGGGGATGGGAAGGCCTGTTTACTCCTGTGCTCACCCCTCGCGTGGGAGCCTGTGCGCTCAACTGCAATGTTTGCGGTAAGGTGTGCCCCACGTCTGCGATCCGGGACCTGTCGGTAATCGAGAAACAGCACGCGAAAATTGGGACCGCGAACATCATACGGAGCACCTGCCTGGTCTGGGAATATGACAGGAAGTGCTTGGTGTGCGATGAGGTTTGCCTGTACGACGCGGTTTCTTTCCAGGCCGTGCCGGACCGGCGCAACGCGGTCCCGTTTGTCGTTGAAAATCGTTGTACAGGATGTGGCTGGTGCGAGACCAAGTGTCCTGTTCAGGGGTCATCGGCTATCCGAGTGACCTTGCACGGAGAAGTGCGGCTTGCGACGGGGTCATACCAGGAGAAGGCTCGCGAATACGGGCTCGTTTTCAAGACAAGACAAACACCTTATCATCAAATCGCGCCCGAAACATTCGACGTCCCGGGTGCGGCTCCTGCCCCGCGCCCCTCTGCCGAACCGGCCGCTCCTTCAGGCGCAGATTTGCCCGAGGGATTCATTCGGGAATAAGACCTGACGTGGGTCCTCACGCCTGCTATAATTGTAATCTAATAAATGGCCTTGACGCGGGGTGTCCGGGTTTGCGATGACCCCGGCAGGGGAGCCTCTCGTCGGACACGGTTATGGAAGAGCCGAACGGAAGACATAGCGACCTTGCTCGCTTGAGCCAAGAGGCTGGGGTCTATGAAGAACATGGGCTCTACGATCATGCCTTGTCCATTTATCGAAGAATCCTGGAACAAGATCCGCTGAATGAACAAGCGCGCAAGAGGTTGACCACGTTACTCGCCAAACCTCAAGGGGGGATTGTGGGAGATGCCTCTGTCGAGCAACCGACTGAGCTGACGCCCACGCAGGCTCTGGATTTGGGAGTCGCTTACATGGAAATGGGCCAGTTCGCGGATGCTCTTCCGTACTTGGAGCAGAGTGCCGCGTCGCCTACTTCCGCGCGTGTTCAGGCCATGCGCCACATGGCCCTGTGCCTTACCAGGCTGAGACGATACCCTGAGGCCCAGGATGTTGTGCGACAGCTTCTGGACGACAGGACACTGTCGGGTAAAGAGAGAGGCCTGATTGTCAACGATATAGCCGACGCGTTCATTCGAGACGGTCAAGTGACCGGCGCAGCTGAGCTGCTTGGGAAAATACCCGAAGAAGAAAGAAGCTTCGTCCCGGACTATCCCAGGTTCCTGGAAGAGCTTGCCGCTGCGCGGCGTGGGTTGGAACAATTCCAGGTACTCGTGTCCGATGAGGAGACCGGCGAGGCGTACGTCACCGCCTCGCTCGCGCAGGTGGAGGCTTTCCCATTCGAGGCCGCGAAGGCCCAGGAGGCCGTGCCCGCGAGGCCTGAACTCGAGGACGGCCCTCCTCTACGGCTTGAGACGCGAGTTACTTATTCCTTGGACAGCGAGCGCTGGTACGAAGGTGTATCGGTGGAGCTCGCATCAAACTGGGCTTCATTGAATATCCCGCGGCCGGTTCGCGAAGGCTCTTCGCTCATGATCCTCATCTACCTGCCAACCGGCCCCGCAGACGAGCCGCTGTGGGTCCTTACTCAGGTGACCGATTCCACTGCGGTGGTTCATGGCGAGTCCAAGATCAAGGTGAAGTTTGTCTCTTTTCCTTCAGGCGGCCGTCCGACTCTTATGGCCTTCCTCGATAGAGCCAGAAAGGATCCTTTCGCTTTGCGAAGAGCCGCTGAGCGCCGGCGCATATCTTCAGAAGTGCGGGAGTCGCTCACCGTGTTTCGCACATTAGAGGCTCAGTCGGTGGCGTCCATGGAAACCGGTCTCTTTCCGGACGCTCGCCAAGAGGCGATTGAGGAGATCGAAGAGATCGAAGAGATATCCGAACCGGCCAGTGTTACTGTCGCTGAGGCCGCACCGGCGCCCCCTCCTACAGAAGTGCTTAAGACATCCCAGGTGGACAAGGCTTTCGAAGAAGTTGAAGACAAGGCGCCCTTGTACATTCGCTTCGCGTGCGAGTGCGGACAGGTTCACACGGTGCCGAGGAAATCAATCGGCCGCAAAGGAACATGTGCGGGCTGCGGAGAGCAAACAAGAGTCCCGTACGTCAGTTCACGCACAGACCGGGTGACCGATCAGCTCCTGGGTAAGACACTGGGTGGTTGCCGCATCCTCTATAAGATCGGAGGCGGCGGCATGGGCGGCGTTTTCAAAGCCCGCCACCTTGGACTCGATATTCCGGTAGCCGTGAAGGTTCTGTACGCCCATCTCGCGGATAGAGACACGGTCTTTGTCAAACGCTTCATCAGGGAAGCGCGATCCGCGGCCAAGCTCCAGCACCCCAACATTGTGGGGGTAATGAATGTGGGATTCGAGGAGGGATTCCACTATCTCATCATGCAGTACCTGGGCGGAGGAAGCGCCGCGGCCATACTGGCAAGCATCGGCAGATTCCCTCTCGAAAAGGTGCTCGACATTGCGGTGCAAGTGTCCGAAGCCCTGGTGCACGCCCAGGAAAACAACATTCTGCACCGAGACATCAAACCGGCAAATATCCTCTTCACGGAAAAGGGTGAAGCCAAGCTTGCCGACCTGGGTCTTGCCAAAACCTTCCCCGATCCTCCCGACTCGGGCATCACCCAAACGGGCATCACCTGCGGCACTCCCCTGTATATTTCTCCGGAACAGGCTAAAGGGGATCCTAATGCAGATATACGGTCCGACATCTATTCCCTCGGCATAACGCTGTATCATCTCCTGGAAGGAACGCCGCCATTCACAGGGGATTCCCCGTACGCGGTTTTCCAAAAGCACGTATATGACGAGCTCCCGCCACTCAAGAACCCCAATCCACCCCTTCCCGATGCGGTCTTCGAATTCCTCAAGAAGATGACCGCAAAGGATCCTGAGGACCGCTTCCAATCCGCGCAGGAGGTGTTGGAGGTCGCACAGGCGTTGCGGGAAGAGATTGTAACCCCACCCCAGCCAACCGCGAAAAAGGGAATACTGGAAAGACTAGGACTCAAGCGGTCCAGCTAGAATCGTGCCCCAGACCAAAGACGTTTGGCGATATTCGCTCGTCATTTCTGCGCGCACGCTGCATTCCAACAGGTGGACCGGCAGGGACGCCGGTCGCTACCCGTCATTCCCGCGCACGCGGGAATCCAGTCCCGCGTTTCGCGGGATTCAATCCCTCCGTTCAGTGCCAGACTCCTGGACCCCCGCTTTCGCGGGAGTAACGACGTAAGCTCACATGATTCTGCTTGAACCACGGATTTAAAGACGTTTTCTTGTCCCACACCTGGTTACGACTGGAGCATACGGTCAAATCCCTGAGAGTCGCCCCGATAAGGCCGGGGGCTTACCATTGTGTTTGTTAGATGGGCTCGAAACCCGTCCGAAAATGTCATTGCGAGTCCCGCGGGACGCCGGACGAAGCAATGCCATCTTCGGTGGGACGGGCATCTTGCCCGTCATCCTGACGTTGCGTCAGTTGCTCTCGATAACTGAACGGTTACGAATCTGGCAGCAACTATTTATTGACTTTTTATTATAACATATTGTAATATATTGGTGATTTATTTGAATTTTGACCGGAAAGAAGCGGAGGAATCACTATGACCCACTTCAAACGCTGCTTGGCACTCATGCTTCCCATAATCTTCTTCTACGGATGGGTCTCATACTACTGGGCCTGGTACGACAACTACTACTCCACCTGCCCCGAGAACTATGCCTATCCGGCAAGTTTCTCCAGGCCTGATGAACCACGTTGGGGATTCTGGTTCTGGTAGTAATACCAATGCGCGATCAAACAAGTTGCTGGTGTGCGGTGGGCCAGGGATCTCCTTCTCTTCGGACGACGCAAGGCCGTCGGACCTTCGTTCAGGAGATCCCGGCCCTTCGCTGCGAGTATTCCGCCCGTTTGAAAGCGCATTGGTAATAAGGGCTTGCGTGGTGTGGACTCGAACAAGAATGAGGAAACGATCACTTTCCTTTAAGAAGGCCATGCTCGTAGAAATATAAGAAAATAACATACTTATCAATTCCAGTTAGCTCATGGACCTTGAAGATGGTGACGGACTGCTTGGACATCTTCAGCTCATTCACCACGCGGGCAATCTGACCGTACACTTCACTGCTCTTGTTTATATCCATGAGCTGAATCTCCTGCGCTCTAACTGAGGAACTGATCGATCGCGTCAAGAGCCGATCGGAGCTTGCCCACATCGGGGCCGCCTGCCTGAGCCATGTCCGCCCTGCCGCCGCCTGAACCGCCGAGCATCGCGGCTGCCTTCTTAACAATCGTGCCCGCGTGGAAACGATCGGTCAAGTCCGTGGTTACAATGGCAATAAGCATGGCCTTGCCGTCGGTTTCAGCGCCCAGGAGCGCGACTCCAGACTTAAGCCTGTCCCTGAGCCGGTCCGCGTATTCCCGCAGATCCTTGGGGCTCGCGACATCCTCCACGAGGCGCGATAGCACCGGGACGCCATTCACATCCCGCAAGCCGTCCAAGATGTCCCCGGTCATCTTCGAAGCCAACTTGGTCTTGAGCTTTTCGATCTCTCGCTCCCGTTCTTTCTTCTCTTCCAGGAGACGGTCGACTTTGACCACCAGTTCGCCGCGTGAGCCCCTGAGCCGCTCACCTACTGAGTTAATCTCCTGTTCCAGCAAACGGACATAATCGAGCGCTCCCCGGCCGGTGACTGCTTCGATGCGCCGCACGCCGGCCGCTATGCCGCCTTCACTGGTGATCTTGAAAAGCCCGATGTCGCCCGTCCGGCTTGTGTGGGTGCCTCCGCAGAGTTCCTTGCTGAAATCCCCGATTGAGACCATGCGTACGCTTTCCGCGTACTTCTCACCGAACAGTGCGATGGCGCCTGCCTTCACGGCTTCGTCCATCGGCATCACGCGGGTTTCCACCTTCACGTTGTCTTGAATCTTCTCGTTGACCAGATCCTCGACCCGTGACAGCTCCTCCTGCGAGATCGCGGAGAAATGGGTGAAGTCAAATCGGAGCCGGCCTGCTTCCACCAACGAACCACTCTGCTTCACGTGATCGCCAAGGACCTGGCGGAGTGCCCATTGCAGCAGGTGCGTCGCGGAATGATTCGCCATAATGGAACGACGAAGTCCGGGGTGCACCGTGAGGCGCACCGTGTCGCCCACGCGAAATTCACCGGCTTGTACCGCGCCTCGATGCAGGATGAGGTCGGGAAAAGGCCGCACCGTATCTTCCACGTCCATGCGGTTGCCATCTAACGCTATAACCCCGTGGTCGCCGACTTGGCCGCCTGATTCACCGTAAAACGGCGATCGATCGGTAACAACCTCCACCCTTTCTCCTGAACCGGCCTGCTCCACCGGGTTGCCTTCTCTGAGGATCGCGGTGATAGTTCCCGTGTCCTCCAGCGTTTCGTACCCGGTGAATTCCGAGCTCACGCCTGCTTCAAGAAGCTTCCGGAGCGCTTGCCCTTCTTCGCCCTGCATCGCGTCCCAGGCTCGCCGGGCTTTTTCTCTCTGCGCAGCCATTTCCTTGTCAAAAGCGCGATGGTCCACGGACAAGCCAACCTCACGGGCGAGATCTTCGGTCAGGTCAACCGGAAAGCCGAACGTGTCGTACAGCCTGAAGGCAACATCCCCCGGAAACACTGACCCGCGAGCATCCACGATCCGCGCTGCTTCTTCCTCGAAGAGCACGAGCCCGCGTACCAGAGTCTCCAGGAAGCGTTCTTCTTCGTTCCTGATTACCTTCTCGATGAGAACCGCTTGCGCTTCCAGCTCGGGATAGGCCGATCCCATATATCTGACCACTACGCCCGCGGTGTCGTACAGGAAAGGCTCGTTCAGGCCGATGTACTTGCCGTACCGAAGGGCTCGCCTCAAGATCCGACGGAGCACGTACCCCCTGCCCTCATTTGACGGGAGGATTCCGTCTCCGATGAGAAAGGCCGCGGCACGGCTATGGTCCGCGATGACTCGGATCGCGACCGCGTCCCGATCCGCGCCGGTACAGCGTTTGCCTGAAAGCTCTTCCACCCGGGCGATGATGGGCCTAAACAGGTCGGATTCCCAGTTGCTCGTGACACCCTGCACCACTGCGGCAAGGCGCTCCAACCCTAACCCTGTATCGATGGACGGCCTTGGCAGCGGCGTCATGATGCCCTGGGCATCACGATCATACTGCATGAAGACGAGGTTCCAAAGCTCAAGGAAGCGGTCGCAGTCGCAGGCAGGCCCGCAGTCAGGCCGGCCGCACCCGTACTCTTTGCCGTGGTCGAAATGGATTTCCGAGCACGGACCGCACGGTCCGGTGTCACCCATGCTCCAGAAGTTGTCCTTTTCCCCGAGGCGGGCTATTTCACTGTCTTTGACGCCCGCAACCTTGCGCCAGATCTTCGCGGCCTCGTCATCTTCCTCGAAGACGGTCACGACCAGGCGCTTTTTGGGCAGTCCCACGTCCTTAGTGAGGAATTCCCACCCGAACGCTATGGCATCTTCCTTGAAATAATCCCCGAACGAGAAATTCCCCAGCATTTCAAAGAAAGTATGATGCCGCGCGGTGTGTCCCACGTTTTCGAGGTCGTTATGTTTTCCGCTTACTCTGAGGCACTTCTGAGCGGTGGTTGCTCGGTTATACGGGCGCTTTTCCGCGCCGGTAAAGGTATTCTTGAACTGCACCATTCCCGCGTTGGTGAAGAGCAGCGTCGGATCGCCGACAGGGATAAGTGGAGAGCTCGCGACCCTGGTGTGGCCTCGCTCCTCGAAGTATTTCAGGAATTTCTCACGCAACTCCGCGCCGGTCATCCGCCCTCCGCTTCCTTCTGACCCAATTGACCCTCGGAATTAGGCTTTGTGAACTATGTAAAATAGCACGTTTTTTGGACGATCCGCAAGGCGTGAGCGACTGCCAGAATCCACGGTCTACTTTGGTCATGTACCGGTTTTTGGTTCCGAGAGGCTGCACAGACGCGTTCATGACGGGTGCGGGGCGTGAAATCGGGGTCTGAATCCACGACTGTGCCCGATGGACGCTC
>JBMOME010000232.1:50265-55812 GCA_049323095.1 Thermodesulfobacteriota bacterium | reverse complement strand
CTTTATCGAAAGAGGCTACCTGAACGGTAATCACTTTGTTTATTGTTCGTCCGAACCTGTGCTCATCGACACCGCGTATTTGACGGATTTCCAGCAAACGGAACAGCTCATCGCCGGCTTGGGCGTCGACCTCACCCGCGTGCGTTTGATCGTCAACACGCACTGTCACTGCGACCACATCGGCGGGAACAGGATCATTCAAGACCGGTCCGGCTGCGATATAGCCATGCACAAGATCGGTAAACATTTTATCGATTCGCGTGACGACTGGTCCACGTGGTGGCGTTATTACGGGCAAGACGCTGAATTCTTCGAGTGTTCCACAGCTCTGAACGATGGCGACATGATCAGCATCGGGCCTCACAAATTCGAAGTCTTGTACACTCCGGGACATGCTGCTGACGGGATTGTGCTGTACCACCGCGGCGAAAGAATCCTCATATCTTCCGACACGCTTTGGGAAAATGACATGGCCGCGCTGACTCTGCGAGTGGAAGGTTCACGAGCGGTTTTTTCCATGCTGGAATCGCTGGATCGTCTGGAGAAGCTCGACGTGAAGTGCGTGTATCCCGGACACGGGCGACCATTCAGCGATTTTCATGGGGCGTTGAAGCGGGCCCGAAAAAGGCTGGAAGGCTTTTTGCAGAATCCCAAACGAATCGGCATGGACCAGCTCAAGAAGATCATCATTTACACTTTGATGATGAAACGGACCGTGGACGAAGACCAATTCTTCCCATACCTGATGCAGACTCACTGGTTCCCTGAAACCATTGACCTGTACTTCGACGGCCAATATGAAAAAAAGTATCAGGCGATCATGAAAGACTTTTTCAGCCGCAGCATTGTGAAAAGTCACGACGGAAAAATCTGGGCAACCGTGAAACCGTAAAGGGCCGAGACTCTTAGGCGAGGCCGCAGGATAATACCTCTTCGCATTCAGAGAGGTAAGAGTCGGGGAGGACCTTCTTGTAACCCCGCGTCTCGCGGGGCTCCCCGACCCCCTCCCCAAGAACTTTCACCATTTTTTCGGAATGCTCATTTCCCCGCAGGAGAAATGAGCATTCCGAAAACCGTGGGAATTTCTTGCCTGAGCCGTGGTAGCACCTCTCTCACAAAGAAGATCTCTCCGATCTTGCCTCTTTGAATGCGCATTAGTATAAGTCCGCTCTAAACCCATTTCGCACCTTTCCTCCTAGCCTCTCCTTGACAGAGACATTGCCTCGGTGCACGCTTGCACATGGAAATGGTAGCATTTGCGGCGAGCACACTTCCCTCTGAAGCGAGGTGAGTTGTGAGGTCGATAAAAAATGCCGTCGGCATCTTAAGGAAATGGATCAAAGGCCATGCTCGATGGTTCTTGCTCATACCAGCAGGCATTGTTCTACTGTATGCAGCCTGCGCGTGGATGAATCGTCAGCATCAACTCTATCTCTGGCGTTTGATCGATGAACGTTGGGGTTCTGGCTTTCCTTATCTGTGAGAATAAACGGCGAAAGGATTTCAGCGAAAAGGTCGGACGGACTATGGCATTATCTTGCACGTCGTTCATAGGCATGGCTGTATTGCTACCGTTGCGTGTTGAGTATCACCACGGCCGCTGGATACGGCGCCGGAACGAAGCTCTGTAGCTCCGGTTCAACACGGGTCCAGTACAAGTTGGGCCCCGAGCCTCCTGCCTTGTAGCCTTCTTCAAGGCATATTGGTTTCGTTCGTCTTGTTATTCGCTCTCTGTCGGCCTTTCGGGTTGCTACTCTTGTCACTTGTGGACAGAATTCTTGATTCTTGCGGGCAGAGGACGGGGTGGAGAGGGAGGCGCTGCCCAAGGCAAGAACTTGAAATTCTCTCGGGACAGCCTCACATCAAATCGTGCTTCCGGGTGCGGCTCGAAGTCCGTCAACTCGTACTCCAGTAAGCCGTTTGCGACCGGTCCTGGCGGGGCTTTTGGGCTTCTTGAAAGCTGCCGTAACCCTATTCCGTCGTGGAAGTCAGTCGAAATTCTAGCCGTCCCACCTAGTTGAGTACTGTCTACGATGAAAACAGCCTTCCCGATGTTGCCCTTCCAAAGTGACCCAGTTCCATAGACATAACATGCAGTCGGATCTCTACCATGATACAGGGCTTTGTATGTTACACAAATAACCGTTTTTGCATGAGCAGGGAATGTGACTTGGCTCACGAGCCATTTCCAGTCGCGCTTAAATGGCCTGTTGGCGGCGAACATTTTTTCCAGAGGCGACATGGTCCGGAAAAGTCTTGCAGGCATGAACAGATCCCATTCTTCATTGAATTCCATCTGTTTGCCGCTAATAGAGCACTTGAATTCCACCATCCGTAAGGCCCGAGGCCAATGACTGCCGTACGGCATCCATTTCGGAAAACCGATCCATTCTGTCACCGATTCACCGGTATTGAACAAATCGAACACGACATCGACTTCGTAAATCCTACTTTTCAACCGAATTTTGACCTCTTGGGAATCCAGTCGAATGGTTTGATGCGGATGATCTGGGGCAACAGCCCCTCCGCCCGCGAACACTCGAACCGGTGCCATGTCTGCGAATGCAGGAAGAGGAGTAAAGGTAGGTCCTGCGGCAATCAGCGCCAGCAACGACGCGAGTATGAATCTCATTTTGTTACCCTATCAATTAAGCCTATTATTGTCATCGCTTCCTAGTCCTTAAAGAACAAATATATGGACCTGAATGCCTTCCGTCAAAGGAACGATCCATATCCTGATCCTCCCCCCTTTGAGCAGAGGCATAATGACAAGCACATGAATTTAACAATTAGATCATAGCAATTACCAGTGTTGTAGTCAGTGAAAAAACGGCTGCAAAATGTGGGACTCTTGGAGTGAGAGGAGAGAAGGGGTTTTTTGTCAAGGACGCACGGCCGTGCGCCCCTACACAGGGTTGTTTGCCTGCGGCTGCCCGCTCATCTGCCTTCTGTGGGGCAGTCCCGCGAAGCGCGGGATTGCCTGCCATTTCTGGCGGACTGGAAAGTCCGCCCCACAGAGGAGACGGATTCCGCAGACTCCCCCTTTTCTAAAGAGCCTGCCCCGGACATGATCCGGGGGGGATGCAGGGGGATTTTGAACGGTTACCCCGATGTTGCTTCCCCCACGGCAGTCTGCCGCGGTGTGGTCAAGAGTAGCTCGACCAGACGGGTGGCGTTCTCCACGGCGCTGCCCGCGGAGAGTGCGGTTTCTTCGGAAAAGGCTCGGGTCGCTTTCTTGCCTGCACGGGCCCATTCTTCGCTATCGAGGAGGATGTACGGAACCGGTTCGGCTGAGTGCGCTCGCGTCACAAGCGGGGTCTGATGATCCGGCATGAGGAGCACTCGCCAGCTCGGAAAAGCAGCGAGGCCTTTGAGCACAGGACCGACCACCTTCCGATCAAAGTCTTCTATGGCCTGTTTCTTGAGGTTCAGGTCCCCTGAATGGGAGGCTTCGTCAGGCGCTTCCACATGCAGGAAGACCAAGTCTCGCTCGTTGAGCGCTCTAAGCGCGGCCTTCACCTTACCTTCGTAGTTGGTGTCCACAAAACCTGTCGCGCCTTCCACGTTCATCGGCACGAGCCCCGCGTAATGTCCGATGCCTTTGATAAGGTCCACCGCGGCCACCACCGAGCCTGTTACGCCGTATTTTTCCCTGAGCGATTTGATCTTCGGCGCCCTGCCCTGGCCCCAAAGCCACACGGAATTCGCCGGCCTCAAGCAATCCTTTATCCGCTGCTGATTCACCGGATGATCTTTGAGCAGTTTCCAGGACTTCAAGATGATCCTCAGCAACTTGTCCGCACCCGGGCCCGAAGGGAACCGCGGCGACACGAGCTGTCCTGCGAAATCGTGAGGCGGATAGGTCACGCAGCCGTCCGGGCCGTTCTTCCAGACCAAAAGATGCCGGTACGAAACGCCTGGATAGAGGTGCATTCCCAGGGATTCGACAAACGGCGTGAGCACGGAAATGAGCTGTGCTGCTTCATCGCTGGAAATATGATTCGCGCTATGGTCCGCCATGATCGTGTAGTTGCGATCAAGGGTGACCAGATTCAGGCGAAATGCCACATCGTTGGGCTTTAGCTCCACGCCCATGGACGCGGCTTCAAACGGCGCTCGACCGGTATAGATTTCAGACGGATCGTATCCGAGTATGGATAGATTGGCCACGTCGCTTCCGGGCTGCATTCCAGGCGGAACGGTTCGTGTAAGGCCGATGGCGCCCGCAGAGGCCATCTTATCCATCCAGGGCGTGTCATACGCGGCCAACGGAGTGCGGTTCCCCAATTCAGGCATGGGCAGATCGGCCATGCCGTCAGGAACCAGGATTACGTATTTCATTTTAGATTCCGAGGACATTCAGTACCTTCTCTAGTTCGGGTTCGCACGTGACCGGCTCACACGTAGCCATCGGCCCGGTGGACACCTTGATTGCATTGTCAGGATCCTTGAGCCCATGTCCGGTGAGCGTGCAAACAACCCGACCGCCTTTTTCAAAATAGCCCTGCTTGTTCTTTTTGATGACACCCGCAATGGAAGCCGCGGACGCTGGTTCGCAGAAAATCCCTTCCGTGGATGCGAGCATTTGATAGGCCGCGAGGATTTCGTCATCGCTGACCATGTCGATCAGCCCGCCTGATTCGTCACGGGCAGCTTCAGCCGGCTTCCAGGACGCAGGATTCCCAATGCGGATCGCGGTGGCGACGGTTTCAGGATTCTCAATGATATGGCCCCTGACGATGGGTGCGGCTCCTTCAGCCTGGAAACCGATCATTTTGGGCAATGCATTTATCTTCCCCGCGTCCTTGTACGTCTTGTACCCTGCCCAGTACGCAGTGATGTTGCCCGCATTTCCCACGGGGAGCGCATGATATTCAGGAGCGCTGCCCAGCACATCGCAGATCTCGAACGCCGCGGACCTCTGGCCGTCAATCCTGTGCGGATTAATCGAGTTCACCAGCGTGATGGGATGACTCTCCGAGATCTTGCGGACCAGCTTCAGGGCTTCATCAAAGTTTCCCTTGATCTGGATTACAACCGAGCCGTGAATCATGGCCTGAGCCAGCTTGCCCAGCGCGATCTTTCCTTCGGGTATTACCACGAAGGCCTTGATCCCTGCACGAGCCGCGTACGCCGCGGCAGCCGCGGATGTATTCCCTGTGGATGCACAGATAACAGCGCGGGAGCCCGCTTCCACTGCTCTGGAAACGGCAAGCGTCATGCCCCGATCTTTGAACGACGAGGTCGGGTTCAGCCCCTCGTACTTCACGTACATGGTGAGCTTCGGGTTGATCTTGGCCGCCAAACGAGGTACGGGGATAAGAGGTGTGTTCCCTTCCAGGAGCGTCACCACGTGATCCGGGTTTTTGAACTGATAAAATTCAGGAAATTGTCTGATAACGCCTTTCCACATGCGCATTCTCCAATAACTGCAATAACCGGGAGCTGACATCCCCTCGTGGGCGTGTCTTACAACCCAGCAGGCAATGGAAGGGATCGCAAATGGCAGGAGTTTTTGGGGAGGGGTCCGGGGGGGGCCCGGTTGTC
>JBMOME010000232.1:0-50255 GCA_049323095.1 Thermodesulfobacteriota bacterium | reverse complement strand
CCTCCCCGGCAAATCTTCCCAAAGCTCTTGCGTTTGCGACCGCTTCTAATCCAGGCTTTCGTCCTCAATCCTTATTATGACCGGCGGCCCTTCCACTGCGTCAAGATCGTTGATCTTCCGTGCCGCGGCCTGAACATCCTTCTCACGGGCACTATGGGTGAGAAAAACCACCGGTACCGTGCCCGACTGCTGGCGTCCCTTCTGAATCACCGAATGGATGCTGATGGAGTGGTCAGCCATAATGCCCGCTATCCGAGACAGAACTCCAGGACGGTCCAAGGCCTGGACTCGTAAGTAGTAGTTCGTGACCACTTCCTGCATATCCATGATGCCATCAATATCAAGCCGGTTCTGTGGGTAACCCAGGGGCGGCACTCTGCCCACCTGTCCGCCGATGACATTCCTTGCCAGTTCGATCACGTCTCCTACCACTGCTGAAGCAGTCGGTTCCTTGCCCGCGCCTCGACCGTAGAAGAGCTGATCTCCCACCATATCACCCCTGAGAAAGATGCCGTTGAACACGCCATCCACCCTCGCGAGGGGATGGTTTCTGGGGATCATGGTGGGATGGAGCCTCGCTTCGACCTGTTCACCATGCTGGATGATGAGAGCCAACAGCTTGATCTTGAATGAGAACTCCTTGGCCATCTCCACGTCGAACGGGTCGATTCTGTCGATCCCTTCTATGTATATCCGGTCCAGGGGCACGCGGATGCCGTGCGTGAGCGCCAATATGATCGCCAGCTTGTGAGCGGTATCGATCCCTTCGATATCCAAGCTAGGATCGGCTTCGGCATACCCTCGGTCCTGAGCCTGCTTGAGCACGTCGGCGAACGGGATGCCGGGGTTCTCATCCATCGCGGTCAGGATGAAGTTGCACGTACCGTTAAGTATGGCCAGCACCTTGCCGAACCGGTTGGCCACCAGCCCTTCTCTGAGCGCACGCAGAATAGGAATGCCGCCGGCTACGGCTGCTTCAAACGCTATTTCGCTCCCTGCCTGGTGCGCGGCCTTGAAGATTTCCGCGCCGTGCTCCGCGAGCAGGGCTTTGTTCGCGGTCACGACCTGCTTGCCGTTGCGAAAGGCTTCAAGGATGAAGGTCTTGGCCGGCTCGAATCCGCCGATCAGCTCAATAACAATGGAAATCTCGGGATCTTCCAGAACTTGCCGAACGTCCGTGGTGAGGACAGAGGGGTCCACTCGAACCCCTCGATCCGTTGTAACGTCCAGGTCTGCTATTCGTTTGAGCTTGAGCGGAAAGCCGACTCGGGCCTCGATGATCTCCTTGTTTTCCTGAAGGATCTTGACCACCCCCGAGCCGACAATGCCAAACCCGATGAGCCCCACACAAATCTCATTCATCGGCTGCCTCATGTCGGCTGAAGGTTAGACGGCCGCACCGCCCGCGACCATCCGAACCACCTGCTCGTCCTGTTGCCACTCCTGCAAGAATTGGCGGATGCCCCTGACCGCCTGTTTGATTCGCATCCTGTTCTCGACCAGAGCGAACCTGACATGTTCGTCGCCATGCGGGCCGAACCCGATCCCCGGGCTGACCGCGACTTTGGCCTTTTGCGTGACCAGCTTGGAGAATTCAAGCGATCCCAGGGCCCGGAACTGCTCGGGAATATGAGCCCACACAAACATAGTGGCCTTGGGAGGCGGCACCGGCCAACCGCTGTCCGTGAGCCCTTCGCACAGCGCATCCCTGCGGTCGCGGTACTCGTCTATAATCTGTTGCACGCAATCCTGTTCGGCTTGCAGCGCGATAATGGACGCAATCTGGATTGGCTGAAAGATGCCGTAATCTATGTAGCTTTTCAAGCGCCTCAAGGCCTCCACCATCTTGGGGTTGCCCGCTACGCATCCCACACGCCAGCCGGCCATGGAATAGCTCTTGGACATAGAAAAGACCTCGACGCCGACCTCTTTCGCGCCGGGAACCGCGAGGAAACTGGGCGCTTTGTACCCGTCAAAGGTAAGGTCCGCATATGCGAAGTCGTGGACGATCATGATCTTGTATTCCATCGCAAAATCGACCACCTTCTCGAAGAACTCCTGATCCACGACCATCGTGGTGGGATTATGCGGGAATGACATAATGAGCATCTTCGGCAAAGGCCAGTTCAGGCGAACAGCCTCCTTGAGATCGTTGAAGAAATCGCATCCGGGTCGAATGGGAACGTGGATCAGATTGGCCCCTACGATGACCACAGAAAACGGATGAATCGGATAGCTCGGCGCAGGCACCAACACACCGTCACCCGGTCCCACGGTGGCTAGAACAAGATGAGCCAAAGCATCCTTGGCGCCCATCGTCGCGACCACTTCTTTGTCCGGGTCGAGTTCTACGCCGTACCGGCGATGCCACCAATCCGCGAACGCCGCCCTCAGCTTCGGAATGCCCGCGGACGCGCTGTAACGATGGTTCCTGCTGTTCCGCGTCGCTTCGATCATCTTTTCCACAATATGATCGGGGGTAGGAATATCCGGATTGCCCATTCCGAGGTCAATGATGTCTTCGCCCTGTCTACGCAGGTCCATCTTGAGCTCATTGACCACCTGAAAGACATACGGCGGTAGTCGCTTGATTGTTCTGAACTCTTCCACGGTTACCTCCAGGCCGTTGTTACGGCCGTGCTCTCTGTTCCTTCGTCCGTCATTCCGGCGCAAGCCGGAATCCAGTCTTTTCAATCTCGCGTTCCACGCGGGACTGGACCCCGGCTTTCGCCGGGGTGACGACCTACTACTTAAGTCAATTAGCTGAAATCGCTAGTACCGATCCGGTATTTTAACGCCTTTGCCCACGAGGGGAGAGGGCTCTCTGAATTCCCTTCCCGGCAACCTCTTCAGACTCTCCCAGGACTTTTCTCGGCTTGCATCCATTCGCCGTTGAGTATCGCTTCCGCCTCCCTGGTTCTGCTACTCGTTTCATCATAGAGGATAAGGCGATCTTCAATCAAGGGGCCGACATCGGGAACCATGTTCGCCTCTACGCACATTAGATGCGGTCGGGCCCCTTCATGGGTGTAAATCCATAGCATACTTGAGGGCTTAAATCCAGCCTCTTTCAAACTCCTTTGCACTGCTACCGCGTTGGCAGCGGGATAGATAAAACAGAGTTTTCCATGGGGTATCAGCAGACGCTTTGAGGCGTCAAAGAGGTCCGGAAGCGGCATGATGAGCTGGTGGCGAGCAAGGGCTTTCTCCTCCCGCGAACTCACATGGCCCTGACCCTTGCCGTGAAACGGAGGATTGGAAACCACGCGGTGAAATTTACTCGGCCGGAAGAACCGATCCGCGTGCCTCACATCGCCTCGAACCACTGACACCTGACGGTCCAGATTGTTCAGAACTACGCCTCTTGCGGCTCGATCAGCGAGGCTCTCCTGGATCTCAAGCGCAATCACCTTCACCGTGGGATGTGCGATGGCAAGGCCAAATGCTATGACACCGCTGCCGGTTCCCGCGTCGAGGATGAGTTCCCTCGGTTTGGGTTTGACAAACCACGTCAATATGAGCGCGTCTTCGGAGACACGGTACCCTTTCCGAGCCTGAATTACCTTGATCTTGCCGCGAAAGAGCCCGTCAATGGTCTCGTCATTTCGGGGAGTTGTGTCAGTTCTCAAGGTTTTTTCCGATTTAGCTTGTGATCGCTCGCCGGGCACCATCTCGTCGTTGCCAGAATCCGGGACTCGGTCCGGGGGACGAAGCAATCTCAATTTCTTGGTAGAAGGTGATTGTTTGGGTGCCACTGCTGGCTCGTCCAGCAGTGCATTTACGGGAAACCACGCTGTGGCGTGGCTGGACGAGCCGGCCGTGGCACCCTCTAAAGGGTCATTCTCCGGTGGATGTGCTTGCTGTCCATGCGCCCTAGGGCGCGAATACGTTGAGGACTAGGCCGGACGAAAGTTTCGGATAGAAGTACGTGGATTTGTGAGGCAGCTTGTGTCCCAATTCCGCGGCTGCCTGGACTTGTTCTACTCTTGTAGGATTCAGGACAAAACTCACCTGTATCTCGCCCCGTTCCACCCGTTCCAGGGCATCCGTTGCAGAGGGTGTGTACTCGATTATTCCTTCCGCATTTTGCGTCTCGATGCCAAAGCCCACGCCCATAACCACTTCTCTGAGTATGGTGACGTCCAAATCTCGTAAGCTCAAAGGAACGGACGGGTCTATGAGCCGGTCTACAGACTGGAAGTTCTTTAGACGCAGCAAACGAAAACAAGGTTCGCCCCGAACAGCTACGCCGAAGTTCCCGCTTTTCCGCGAGAGCGCTGCTACCTGTTTCACCAGCTCTTCTTCGGCAGCCTGACGATTTTCCATTGAAAAGGGCAACTCGTCGATATCAAAGAAGGGTCTCAATCTCCGGAGCACCGGATCGATATCCACGTCTCCCAGCTCCGTGATCAGCCGATGCGCCGCGAGAATGGTCAGGCCCGGGTGAGACATAGCGGTGAGATACATCATCACGTAATCCGGCCACGTTCCCAGATCCGTGCCTTCTGCGGCCCTCATTTCGTTTCTGAATGCAAGCGAAGTCTCGTACCGATGATGACCGTCGGCAATAAAGATGCTCCTGTCAGCCACTGTGGCTCTTATCCGAGCTATAACGGCTTCATCGTCGAGGGTCCAGGTGCGGTGAATAGTCCCCTGCGCATCACGGGTTTCTTGTTCAGGTTTTGCGCCCATGAAGCCCTTGTACGCGTTGTACACCGCCTGCTCCGGGTCGCTGAAAAGCCCGTGGATAGGTGTTATGTTGGCGTGACACGCATGGATAAGTTTGAGCTGATCTTCCTTGGGGCCTTTGTACGTCTTCTCATGGGGCAGCACTTTTCCCGGGCCGTAGTCATCCACCTTTACCAGCGCCACGAGCCCGTCGATGATCCGATGCTCTCCGTGCGGATCGTCGAATTCCATCTGGTATACGGTCATGCCTGCGCGGGGGGCCCTCACCAAGACGCCCTGTTCGAGCCATTCTCTTAGGGTCGTGGCGGCTCGTGTGTAACGATTGTCAACCACGGAATCCGTCAGGAATTGCTTGCCGAGGACCACTCGAATTATGTTCAGTGGATGAGCCTGGTAGAAGCCTTCTTGCTCCTTGCGCGATATCACGTCGTAAGGCGGCGTAATGAGCCTATTCAGTTGTCCGGCATGGTCTCCGTTATAGTGCACCGACTTGAATGGAACGATCTCTGCCATATATCTGACGACCTTTCGGGACGTAGAGAGTTTCCGACCCCAGACAGGTACGATCCCTCCCGTCATTCCCGCGAAAGCTTGTCCTCGCGAAAGCGGGGACGGGAATCCAGAGTTCCCGACCCCCGGACGGGTACAATCCCGGTTCGCGCTCGCCGAAGATGGTGGTGCGGGGGGTCGACGGTGGAGCTTCCGGAAAAAGCTTATCCGCGTTTTTTACCATCCTGAAGACAGGTGGTCAACCCCTTGCCCTGATTTTCAAGCCATTTGATGCCTCGCAGGAATCTTGCTAAAGTAGGGCCCGTTACCTCCCGAAGGGTTCCACGCAGCGCAGCTCTACGGCCAATGGAGAGAGCGCCATTGTGCCGGCTGGATGTGGCCGAGGCTTTCGCGAAGCGAAGGCACTACGCCCTTTCGGGAGCGGAAATCATCACGTACCAAATCAGATGGGTGGGAGAATCATGGACCGATTGAAGATTTCGAGTCTGGCCGATGTGGAGGAATTTGAACGGGTTCCCCTTGAACAGCGGCTCCCGTTTACCAACACCTATGACATGATCAAATATGGCGCCGCATTGGCTCCTGAATCGCCGGCGATCAGCTTTCTGCCCTCAGGCGATCGGTACACCGAACCGGTGCGAGTCAAGTACGCGGATCTTGTGGGGCAGATCACCAGAACCGCAAACCTCTTCCACGATCTGGGCATCGGTCCTGGCAAGGTGGTCTCTTACCTGCTCCCGAACCTCCCTCAGACCCATTTTGTTCTCTGGGGCGGAGAAGCCGCAGGAATCGTGAATGCCATCAACCCGCTGTTGGAGCCGTCCACGATCCGGGACATCTGCCAGAGAGCCGGCACCGAAGTCCTGGTCGCGCTCGGGGAAGCCCCTGGATCGGATATCTGGGACAAGGCACTCGCAGTACGCAAAGACTTGCCCAAGCTCCGATCCATTATTAGGGTGATGGGCCCCAGCGACGAAAAGGAAGGCATCTACGGATACGATGAGGTCGTGGGCCGTTACAATGCGGAAGTGCTGGATTCTAAACGACAGTTCGATCCAAGTGATATTGCGTCGCTCTTTCATACAGGCGGGACCACCGGGACTCCGAAGCTCGCGCCCCATACCCATTTCAATGAAGCCGCCATGGCCTTTATGGTTGCCGCGTGCAACGACCTCTATACCGGCGAAACCATAATGAGCGGACTTCCTCTCTTCCACGTAAACGGCACCACGGTGACCGGTTCCATGCCCTTTACGTTTGCCGCGCACGTGGTGATCCTCGGTCCTCGAGGTTACCGGGACCCGGGCGTCATAAAGAACTTCTATAAGATCGTCGAGCACTATCGTGCGGTTACCTTCTCATCCGTGCCCACGGTGCTTTCTGCGTTGTTGGACGTGAGCCCTGAGGGTGCTGACATTTCGTCGCTTCGTTATGCGGTCTGCGGGGCCGCTCCTTTGTCTGTGGAGCTATTCCGCCGCTTCGAGGAGCATACGGGCTTGAAGATCCTCGAAGGATACGGCCTTACGGAGGGGACCTGCGTAACCTCCCTGAATCCACCGTTCGGTCAGCGCAAAGTGGGCTCCATAGGCGTGAGGCTCCCGTACCATCAAGCGAAGGTCTTCCAAGTGGACGATCAGGGCCGCTTTGTCCGCGAGGCTGCAACGGACGAAATTGGTTCGGTCTGCATCAGCGGCCCGAATGTCTTTGCCGGATATTTGGACGATGCGCATAACAAAGGAACCCGACCTAAAGAAGGGTGGTTCAACACTGGAGATTTGGGTAGGCAGGACGCGGACGGGTACTTGTGGCTGACCGGGCGCAAGAAAGACCTGATCATCCGCGGAGGTCACAATATAGACCCTGCTGCCATAGAAGACCCCCTTTATCGCATTCCGGGGGTTCAGATGGCGGCTGCTGTGGGACGTCCCGACCCGCACGCGGGTGAAGTGCCTGTGGCATATGTGGAGGTCCAGGCCGGGACCGAGCTCACGTCTGAGGCAATTCTGGAAAAGATGAAAGAGGAGATCGGCGAGCGCGCCGCGATTCCCAAGGAAATCTTTATCGTGGACCGGATACCCTTGACCCCTGTGGGCAAGATCTTCAAGCCTGCGCTGCGGTGGGATTCAGTCAAGCGGGTGTACGAAAGCGAGCTGCAGAAGCTGGGCGATATCGCTGAATCCGTAACGGTGACTGTCGGAGAGGACAAAGTTCACGGCTCAATGGCCACGATTGCCATTAAGCCGGCCTCGGGAGTCACCGCAGAAACCATAAAGACCAAAGTGGACGAGATATTGGGACTCTACACCACAAGGTATCGCGTAGAGGTTGTCTGACGCTGTCCATAGTGGCCGGATCCGAAGCGTCGCAAGGGGCATACACAAAAGTGGTATCCTATGACTGATTTCAAGGACATCGGCCTTGCGGATAAGGCTGTCTTTGACAGGTTTTTTGCTGAAAACCCGCCCCAAATCTCGGAGCTCACCTTTACTAACCTGTTCATGTGGCGTAATCGCAACCATCCTGCATGGCGCCTCCACGACGGCTTCCTGTTCATCGTGATGCGACCGGAAGAAGAGCCTGGCTTTGCTCTGCCTCCCGTGGGCAAAGGTAATGTTCGTGCTGCCCTGGAAGCGTTGGGCGACGACTTGAAGTCATTGAAGATGGAGCCGCGCATAACCCGCGCGGACAAAGCTTTCGTCGAAGCTCATGTTGATCGCAAACGGTTCGAAATCGTTGCAGATCGCGCTAATCACGATTACGTGTACTTGGCTCGCGACCTTATCGAGCTGTCCGGCAACAAGTTCCACCAAAAGAAGAATCACCTGAACCGGTTTATCAAGAATTATGAATACGAGTATCGAAAGCTTGACCTGGACCTGGTGGATTGCTTCCTCAATCTTCAAGAAGTCTGGTGCGAACTGAAGGACTGTGAACAGACCCCGGGCCTTTTCCACGAGAACAGAGCAATCTGCTTGGCCCTAACAAACTACGAGGAACTGGGTTTCGAAGGAGGCGCCATCCTCATCGACAAGAAGGTCGAAGCATTCGCTCTGGGCGAAAAACTCAATCCCGACACAGCGGTGATTCATGTGGAAAAGGCCAATCCTGATATTCCCGGACTCTATGCTGCCATAAACCAGCAGTTCTGTGCGGAGCATTGGAGCAGCATTAAGTACATCAATCGGGAGCAAGATCTGGGCGTGGAAGGCTTGAGAAGAGCCAAGAAATCCTACCATCCTCACCACATGATCGAGAAGTTCACCTTGATTCGTAAGTCTTGAAGACCGGCAGGGCGATGGATCCATTCACTTGTGCGGGACACTTGCATTTACCGCGTCATTGCGAGGAGTGAATGGTGGGATAGGCTTCCAGCCTGTCTGTTGGGGATGACCGGCAAGATGCCGGTCCCACCCGCAATCTCCCGTGCACCATGTATGAGATTGCTTCGTCCCGCGTCTCGCGGGACTCGCAATGACAGTTCTTCGCCGCTGGTATCTGAATCGTCACAACGCGGCCGCGGTTTTGATTGACATGTCAATCAATGCGTGGTAGTCCTCCACCATGCCGAATAGTCACCTGCAAATCGACGCAAAAAGAGACGTCAAGGCTGCGATCTTCGATGCCGCGTGCAGGGTGATCCGCGACCGAGGCTTTCACCAGGCGCGGGTTACAGACATAGCTCGGGAAGCAGGGACCTCGTACGGGCTGGTGTATCACTACTTCGGCAGCAAGGCAGACCTCTTCGACGCAATATTCAACGAGTGGTGGAGCGGGCTCTTCGGCCTTATGGAGGAACTGGAAGCGCAGACCATATCCTCGCGAGAGAAGCTGGCTGAAATTCTGGATCATTTTCTCAGTGAGTACGAGGCCCGACCGGAGCTCGTCCATATCTTTGTCACGGAAATATCCCGGTCAACCCCGAATCTCACGCCCGAGCGGCTGGAGTTCTTCAAGGAATTCTTCAGGCGCACCGAACGGATAATCGCTCAAGGCCAGCATGATGGTGTCCTGCGCAAGGACATGAAGGCTCGTTATCTGACGTACATCTTCGTGGGCGCGATGGAAGGCTTTCTTTCCGCAATGGTGCTTGCCAACCAGCCTCTCAAGGGCAAGGGCCAAAAACAGAACATAGCGTCCGCGCTCTTGGATGTTTTCTTCAACGGGGCTCGCAAAGAAGGCCTCCGCGCCGAAGGAGCTTGAGTTCTAGCCGATCGACACCCTCCCCCTACCCCCTCCCATCAAGGGAGGGGAGTAGAGCCCTCGCCTCTTGTGGGGCAGGCTTTCCAGCCTGCCGGCGGCCTGGAAAGGCCGCCCCACAAAGAGGGAAGGGTGCGGGGTAATTCGCAAAGGGCCTCCCTACCTCGCCTTCGGGGAGGTCAAAAAGAACCTGGGTTTTGGTGGTAGCCCCAGGAGGTTCCCATGGACTTCGCGTTAACCGAAGAACAGCTCATGTTCAAAGAGCAGGTGCTCAAGTTTGCCCGCAAGGAGATTGCCCCCCGCGCCCGAGAGAATGACCTGAACAGCCGTTTCGACTGGGAATCGTGGCGAAAGCTGGGCGAATTCGGCATCCTGGGCCTTCATTTCCCTGAAGAGCTTGGGGGCGGTGGCTCGGACGTGATCACCACGGTGATGGCTGCGGAAGCGCTCGGGGAAGCAGGCGTTGAGGGCGGGCTCACCCTGAGTTACGGCGCACACACGTACCTCTGCGCGGACACGATCTATTCACACGGCACGGATGAGCAGCGCAAGAAATACATCCCGAAGTTGGCGAAAGGAGAATGGGTCGGCTGCATGGGCCTAACCGAGCCGGGCGCGGGCTCGGATGTGGCGTCGATCCGCACTCGCGCAGTGCGGGATGGCGACAGCTGGGTGCTCAATGGCAGCAAAATGTTTATCACCAACGGAGCAATTGCGGATGTCGCGGTGGTGTACGCAAAGACCGATCCTTCGTCAGGGCAGACAGGCATGTCCGCATTCATTGTGGAAAAGGGCACGCCCGGATTTTCTGCGGGTCGCACTCTCATCAAGATGGGTGTGCGCACGTCTCCCACCTCGGAGCTGATCTTTGAAGATTGCCGGATCCCTGCTGAGAACCTGCTTGGAATGGAAAATAACGGCTTCCTCATGGCCATGCAAACGGTGGAGTGGGACCGGAGCACGCTCTTGGCGCCGTTCGTGGGAGGAATGCAGTTCATCATCGATCGCTGCACACGATACGCCCAGGAACGCTACCAGTTTGGCAGGCCGATTGCGGAGTTTCAGGCGGTGCGCCACAAGCTCGCGGACCTGAAGATCTTTCTCGAAGCAGCTCGTTCATTGGTCTATCGCATCGCCTGGTGCAAGGATCAGGGGCGGCCGTTGAACCACCTGGAAGCTGCTGTGGCAAAGCTTTTTATTGGAGATTGGTCTCTGAAGCCCGCCAATGACGCCATGCAGGTGATGGGCGGTTACGGCTATTGCCACGAATACGACGTGGAACGGTTTTTTAGAGATAGTCGCCTCGCGCCGCTCGGAGGCGGCACCTCTGACATCCAGAAAGTTCTCATTTCCCGTCTCATGTGAGGTCTGCACACATGAACTTCGACTGGACAGCGGAAGAAAAAGAACTTGCCGACAAGACAGCAGCGCTCTTCGACTCGGAGACCCGCTCCGAACTGGACACGCTGGAGCAGGCCGGCCCGGACGAGATCAGAGCGATCACTCGGCGCCACTTGAGACGCCTCGCTGAGGTCGGTTACCTCCGGGTTGGAACCGGGCCTGAAGCCGCTAACCGGACCTTGGCTCTCATTGCCACGCAAGAGCAGCTTGCCCGCGTTTCCGGGTCGCTCTTTCTTGCGGTGGAAACAACTGCGCGGCTCTTCGGAGGTTTGCTGCAAGGCTTTGGGCGCGACAAGGACCTGTCGGACATCCTGGAGCCCCTCCGGCGCGGTGAACTGATCGCCGGGATAGCGCTCTCTGAAACCGAGGTACGGGACGCGCCGGAAGGCCCAGTCACCTGGGCTCGGCAAGATGGTAACCAGTACGTGCTTACAGGCAGGAAGAGCTTCGTCACCAATGCTCCAGTTGCGGATTTCGTAGCTGTTTGGGCTGATTCAGCCGGCAAGCCTGTGGTTTGCCTGGTGGAGCCGACGGGTGAGGGAGTGAGCATTGGCCCAAGGCTTCGAACCTTAGGATACGGCGGTTTGACCGTGTCGAGCATTGAATTCAAGGACGTGAAGGTGCCCGCGAACCGCGTGCTGGGACCTTTCGACAATCGCGAGCCGCTCGATTATCTACTGTTCATGCAGGATTTGGTCCTCACTGTGGCTTCCGTGGGCCTGATGCATCGGGTGGTGTACGACACAAAAGATTATGCTCAATCTCACCTGAAGGGCGGCAAGCCGATCTTTCGCTTCCAGGAAATCCGTTTCAAGCTTGCTGAGATGCTTACGATGGCTCAAACGGCTCAGCTCCTGGCGTACCGCGCCGGCTGGCTCTACTCTCTTGGAGACAAAGAAGCGCCCACCGTGATGCAGTGTGCCAAGGTCTTCAGTTCCGAGTCTGCGGAGCAGGTCACCGGCCTGGCGATGCAGATCATGGCCGGTCAGGGATACCTGTGGGACAACCCGATTCAGCGTTCGTACCGAGAAGCCAAGTATGCGTCAATTGCGGGGACTACCTCGGAGGTGGCCCGTATGGCCATCGCGGACGAGCTCATCAGGCGTCACCAGGTGTAAGGCCATGGAAATCATCGATAGTCGTATCGACAAAACCAGCGACGAGTACAAAGCCAACTACGAGCAGATGGAACAGAAGGTGGCGGAACTGAAGGCCGAGCTGAAACGAGCGCGGGAGGAACGCTCTGAAAAAGCCATCAAACGGAACGCTGAACTGGGCAAGCTGACCGTACAGGGACGATTGGACCGTCTGCTTGACCGGAACTCCCCCTGGCTGGAGATCGCACCGCTCGCGGCGCGGGGCATGTACGATGGCAAAGTCCACGGCGCAGGCAGCCGCATGGGCATCGGGGTCGTTCAAGGCCGTGAAATCTTTGTCCATGCGAACGATCCCATGATTAAAGGCGGAACGGTCTACCCCATGGGGGTGAAAAAAGGGCTCCGCGGCCAGACCATCGTGATGGAAAACCATCTGCCCGCGATTTCGTTGGTGGACTCAGGCGGCGCTTTCCTCCCGTTGCAGGCGGAAATCTTCCCCGACGTGGATGATGGCGGCAGGACCTTCTACAACCAGGCCCTCATGTCCAAGATGAATATTCCGCAGATCTGCGCAGTGATGGGCTTGTGCACCGCAGGCGGGGCATACGTGCCAGCCATGTCCGACCACGTGGTCCACGTGAACCGCACGGGAGCTATATTCCTTGGAGGGCCTCCGCTGGTGAAAGCAGCCACCGGAGAAGACGTAACCGCGGAAGAGCTTGGCGGCGCGATGGTCCATTGCCGCGAATCGGGTGTGTCGGACTATTTCGCGGAAGACGACGAGCACGCGATCGACATCCTTCGTAACATCGTGGCTATGTTGCCGCCCAAAGAAAAGGCCCGCATCCCTCGCCGCGCGCCGAAAGATCCTTTGTACGACCCGAAAGAGATCTACGGCATTGTGCCGCAGTCAATCTCCAAGCCGTACGACGTTCGGGAAGTGATTGCGCGGATGGTGGATGGATCCGAATTCCTTGAATTCAAGGCGCTGTACGGACCCACTCTGGTATGCGGCTGGGGCTATATTCATGGTTATCAGGTGGGTATCCTGGGCAACAATGGCGTGCTCTTTTCCGAGAGCGCACTCAAGGCGACTCAGTTCATTTCCCTGTGCGACCGACAAGGCATTCCGCTGATTTTTCTGCAGAATATCAGCGGATACATGGTGGGCCGAGAATACGAACGGGGCGGAATCACAAAAGACGGCCACAAGATGGTCCATGCGGTCTCTACCGCCACAGTGCCAAAGTTCACGGTGATTATCGGGGCTTCATTCGGCGCGGGCAACTACGGCATGTGCGGAAGAGCATATTCCCCGCGGTTCCTCTGGATGTGGCCCAATTCCCAGATTGGAGTCATGGGTGGCGAGCAGGCTGCTGACGTGCTTGTCACCGTGAAGAACGATCAACTGGCGCGAGAAGGCCAACCACCGCTCCCACCCGAGATGGTGGAGCAGATGAAGCAACCGATCATCCAGGCCGCGCTGCAACAGGGCGACGCGTGGTACAGCACGAGCCAGCTTTGGGACGACGGGATCCTGGATCCGGCCATGACTCGCGATGTGCTTGGGCTGGCCATTTCCGCATCGCTCAATGCTCCGTTGGAAGGCCGTCACCAAGGCCACGGCGTGTTTCGGATGTAAAGGGCGCTGCAAGAGTAAGGAGTTTTGGGAACGTTTTGGGGGGGGGGGGGGGGGGGGGGGGGGGGGGGGGGGGGGGGGGGGGGGGGGCGCCCGCCCGCCCCCCCCCCCCCCCCGGACCCCTCCCCCAAAAACTCCTAGACTTTGCGGACCCTTCCAGCACAGGCAAACGCTAGTGTGATTCGAAGGCATATGCGCTAATCGAGGATGGTTCCTATGTAGAGCAGGAGACGGCGTTCTTGAACCCTCGGGAGACTTCTCTATGTTTTCAAAGATACTGGTAGCAAACCGTGGTGAGATTGCGGTGCGGGTGATGCGCACTGCACGAGAGATGGGCATTGCCACGGTCGCGGTTTGCTCCGACGCGGATCGGGACGCGCTCCACGTGCTCACCGCGGATGAAGTTGTCTTCCTGGGCGAATCAGACCCGGCCTCCAGTTACCTGAACATCGACAAGATCATAGCAGCAGCTCTCAAAACCGGCGCGCAGGCGATCCATCCGGGTTATGGCTTCCTCGCGGAGAATCCCACTTTTGCCGACCGGGTCGCGGACGCAAGGCTCGTGTTCATAGGGCCTCCCGGAAACGTTATGGCCAAGCTGGGCGACAAGACCACCGCGCGAACCATCATGTCGGACAGCCATGTGCCCATCATTCCTGGGATGACCACTTCCGAAGCCGATCCGGCAAAGCTTGCAGCCATCGCGGAAGATATCGGATACCCGGTGCTCGTGAAAGCCGCTGCAGGAGGCGGTGGCAAAGGCATGAGGATCGTCTCCTCCCCGGACTCCTTGGCTGAAGCAGCCGCCACGTGTGCCAGGGAAGCGTTATCTGCGTTTGGCGATGGCTCTATCTATCTGGAGAAGTACCTGGAGCGGCCCCGCCACGTGGAATTCCAGATCCTGGCTGACACACACGGGAACGTCGTGCATCTATTCGAGCGGGAATGCTCGATCCAGCGGCGTCATCAGAAAATCATCGAGGAAACGCCTTCTCCCGCGCTTAACCCCGAGCTACGAGCTGCAATGGGTGAAGCCGCGGTGGCTGCGGCGCGGGCCGCAGGCTACGTAAACGCAGGAACCGTGGAATTTCTCTTGGACCAAACAGGCAGATTCTACTTCCTGGAGGTGAATACTCGGCTTCAGGTGGAGCATCCTGTTACCGAGCTGACCACGGGTATGGACCTGGTGCGACGCCAACTGGAGATCGCGGCAGGGCTTCCGCTGCCATTCACGCAAGAACAGGTGCGGCCGAGAGGTCACGCGATCGAATGCCGGATCTACGCTGAAGATCCGGAACAGGGCTTCATGCCTGCTCCGGGAAAGATCCTCTTTGCGCGCGTGCCGGAAGGCCCTGGTGTTCGTTTCGATCATGGGATCTATTCCGGCTGCGAGGTGCCGGTGCACTACGATCCCATTCTGGGCAAGCTGATCGTTTGGGCTGAAGACAGACCTTCGGCTTGTGCCCGCATGACACGGGCCCTCAAAGAGAGCGTGATTCTGGGCGTAAGGACACCCATTGAGTTCTTGTTGGACATCTTGAGATCCGAGGCTTTCCGCTCGGGGGATATCCACACCTGGTTCATAGACGAGCATATGGCCGGTTGGAAGCCCGATCCGAGCAGCGACGGCATTGCGTCACTCGGTTACGTGTTTCACGACATGGTGAGCCCCAGGATGGCGAGTGTCGCGGCCGGTGGTGAAGCGGACCCTGAAGTTTCGTCACCGTGGCGCACTCTCGGAGCATGGGACCTGGCCCGCTGATGCTGATAGACGGTCGCGGTAGTTGTAGAGGAAAGAATTTATGCAGTACAGGTTGAGAATCAACGAAGAGATCCATAGCGTCGAAGCCGCTCCTGTCGATGCCAACGGCCAATCAGTGGTGGCTCTGGGAGAGGATGAGCGAAATGTCGCGGTTCGAGCAGTGTCTCACAATCAGCTCCACCTTGTAGTGGACGGCACGCCTGTGGATCTCTTCGTTGCGCCCGCGGCCGATGGCACCTGGGTGTGGATGGATGGTCGAGCCCGATTTGTCCAGGACGCGGATCAGGAGGTGCGTCGCTCGTCACGCGGTCCAGGGATGGGGCCTACTGAGGTGACGCCTCCAACTCCGGCTTCTGTAGTGAAAGTGCTGGTGAGTGAAGGCGACCGTATCGAGAAAGGACAGCCTGCGGTGGTGGTATCAGCAATGAAGATGGAGATCACGCTGAATGCGCCCTATTCCGGCACGGTGAAAGCGGTCAATACCGTGGTGGGAGCGCAGGTTTCTCCAGGACAGATATTGGTGGAGATTGAACCCGATCAGGAGGCGTCCGCCAATGAGTGACCCCGAACTCCTGTACGAAGTCAAGGGCCACGCGGCGCGGATCACTTTGAATCGTGAAGTGCGCCGCAACGCGCTCAGCCTGGAGATGATCGATCGGTTTTACGATTACCTGGACAAAGCTGAGGCGGATGCAAGCGTCCGCGTGGTTTGTATTACAGGAGCGGGCGAAAAGGCTTTCTGCTCGGGAGCAGATCTGGCCGGGACTCTCGGAGGCGAGGAGACCCTTGCAGGGGCTCGGAAATACGCGGGCCTGCTCAAGAAGCTGGCGGTCTTCGGCAAGCCGCTGGTGGCCAAGGTGAACGGGCATTGCGTGGCGGGCGGCATGGGGTTGCTTCTCTCCTGCGACATGGCATACGCCCGTAATGAAGCCAAGTTTGGCACGCCGGAAGTGAACGTGGGGCTCTTCCCCATGATGATCGCCGCGCTCATATTCCGGAACGCGAGCCGCAAGAAAGCCCTGGAGATGATCTATACCGCTCGAATGCTCTCCGCGGCTGAAGCGGAAGACATGGGACTTATTACACGAGCACTCCCCGCGGAGGAATTGGACCGCGTTGTGGACGAAACTCTGGAGGCCGTGGCTTCCAAGGCGCCCCTGGCAATAAGTTTGGGACGCCGCGCCATGGCGCACGTGGACGCGGTTAACCTGCCCGAAGCGCTCGACCACCTGTGCGAGCAACTATCGGTGGTGGCAAAAACCGAGGATGCGATGGAAGGTTTGACCGCGTTCCTACAGAAACGAAAACCCGAGTGGAAAGGCCGATAGGGTCTGACAAGGAGGCAAAGCAAGCTCATGGGGTCCATGTGGATCAGAGATAACCAGGATTACGAACGACCCTGTATGATAACCTGCGCGCTCTCCGGCGTGGTAGCAAATCGGGCCCAATGCGCCGCGATCCCGTACACACCCGAAGAGTACGCGGCGGAAGCCAAACGAGCGTATGAAGCGGGCGCGGCTGTGGTGCACATTCATGCGCGGACGCGGGAAGGGCTCCCAAGCTACGAGGTAGAGGACTATCGCAATATCTACGACGCGGTGACTGCCGCCTGTCCGATTATCATTAATTTTTCCACGGGCGCGATCAGCATCACCACGCAGCAGAAGATCGCTCACATTCAGGCCATAAGACCCGCTATCGGCGCGCTGAACATGGGCTCCATGAACTACGCGAAGTACAATCCGCAAAAAAGGAGCTTTGTGTTCGAGTTTGTTTTTCCCAACCCCTTCTCGGAGATTGTCCAAATTGTGACCGCAATGAACGAGGTCAAAACCAAGCCGGAGCTTGAATGCTTCGACCTCGGGCATGTGGGGAACTCGTATCCGCTCATTGATATGGGGCTTTTGCAACCGCCATATCAATACAGCCTGATCGTTGGCGTACTGGGCGGCATTCCCCCCACGGTCCCCAATCTGATCAAAATGGTGGATATGCTGCCGCCCCAGAGCGATTGGGAAGTGATCGGAATCAGTCTTGACCAGTGGCGCCTTGTGGCCGCGGCCATCGGCCTGGGCGGCAATATTCGGGTGGGTCTGGAAGACAATTTCTACCTGAGCGGGGGAGTTATGGCCAAATCCAACGGAGATCTCGTGGAAAAAGCCGCGCGCATGGTGCGGGACCAGGGTCGTGAGGTCGCGACCATGGAAGAATGCCGAAAAAGGCTTGGACTGGCGAACACTTGATCCCGAGGGTAGCCATTCAGTTACGTGGAGGAAGAGTGTCATTGCGAGTCACGCGGGACGCGGGACGAAGCAATCTCCCCGCCCTCAAAAGAGGGGATTGCTTCGTCGTTTCACTCCTCGCAATGACAGTAAAATGACCTACCTGTCCGCACGCAACTGAAACTGTCCTTCCGAGGAGGTAGGAGACATGGATTTTGAGCTGGGCTTGCCCTACGATGAGCTCGAAGTGGGGATGAAAGCCTCCTTCAGCAAAACGATTTCTGAGAGCGACGTTTACCTCTTTGCAGGGATCAGCGGCGATTTTAACCCTATGCATGTGAATGAGGAATTCGCTAAACTGACCCCGTTCGGCACAAGAATCGCGCACGGCGCCCTGCCGCAGAGCCTCATTGCTCCTGTACTAGGGACGAAGCTCCCCGGTCTGGGCACCATAGCGCTGGAGATTACAACGCGTTTTAAAGCTCCCACGTTTTTCGGCGATACGATTACCGCCACCGCGGAGGTTATCGAGAAGATCGAGGGAAAACGCCGGGTGCGTTTGAAGCTTCTCTGGACCAACCAGCGAGGGGAGACTGTGGGCACAGGAGAAGCCCTCGTCATTCCACCGCCGACGGAACAGGAGCTGAACGCGCCCAAGACCCAACCATGAGAGGAGAAGAGAATGGCTTTGACGTCAGTGAAGGAAGTTTTTGAGAAGATGCCGCAGGTCTTTGACTCGTCTAAGGCAGCAGGCGTGGACGTGGTGTTTCAGTTCCACATTACGGGCGGCGAAGCGGGCGATTGGTACGTAGCGGTTAAGAACCAGGCCTGCGAGATTGCCTCTGGTGTTCACGCGAGCCCTACGGTCAGCCTTACCGTGTCTGACGCGGATTGGCTTGCTATGTGCAATGGCCAGCTCGACGGCATGACCGCGTTCATGAGTGGCAAGCTGAAGGCCACCGGCAATATTATGGCGGCCCAGCAGATTTCGAGGCTGTTCCCGCTCTAGTCGATCCCGGGCTGTCTTCCGCCCCTATACGGAGGCCGCTGCCTTGGCGGCCTCCAGACCACAGGCCCTTCCCAAGGGCAACGGTCGTGTTGCGTCCAGAGGTGACCCCCAATGAGTAACGATTTGGACTACTTCAAGGAATCTCACCATATACTGCGACAGACAGTAAAACGGTTCGTGGAACGAGAAATAAAACCGTATGTGGACGAGTGGGAAGAAGCCGAAGAGTTCCCCCGGGAACTGTACCGCAAAGCAGCGGAAGTGGGCCTTTTGGGAGTCCCGTACCCTGTGGAGTGGAGCGGCTTCGAAGCCGACGTATTCCACGAGGTGGTGGCCACTGAGGAGCTTATCCGCTCCGGCTCGGCAGGAGTAGCAGCGGGCTTGAATTCTCACCACATTGCCTTGCCTCCCATCGTTGCCCTGGGCACTCAAGAACAGAAGGAGCGCTTCATACCTCCTGTGCTCCGTGGTGAAAAGATAGCCGCGCTCGGGATAACCGAGCCCGGTGGAGGGTCGGATGTGGCAGCCATCAGAACCCGCGCGGTTCGCGACGGTGACCACTACATAGTCAACGGCAGCAAGACCATGATCACGTCCGGCACCCGCGCGGACCAGGTCACTCTGGCCGTCCGAACCGGCGGTCCCGGGCACAAGGGAATAAGCCTCCTCGTTGTGGACACGCATACCCCGGGTTTCTCGGTCTCAAAGAAATTGAAGAAAATGGGCTGGCGGCCTTCGGACACGGGCGAGCTCGCATTCCAAGACATGCGCGTCCCTGTGGAAAACCTCCTTGGCGAAGAGGGAATGGGTTTCTACGGCATCATGCATAATTTCCTGAGAGAACGGCTCCATCTGTGCGTCATGGCCAATACCACGGCACAGTTAGCGCTGGAAGAGTCGATCAAGTACGCGAAAGTCAGAGAAGCCTTCGGAAAGACGCTCAGCGGCTTTCAGGTAACGAGACACAAACTGGTGGATATGGCTACGCTCGTGGAAGTCAGCCGAGAATTCACGTACAGGGTCGCGGCCAAAATCCAAGCGGGAGAGGACCCGGTCAAAGAGATCTCCATGGCCAAAATCTTCTCTACTCAGATCTGCGACAAGGTGTGCTTCGACGCAGTGCAGATTCACGGCGGATACGGATACATGCGCGAGTATCTTGTGGAGCGGCTCTACCGGGACAGTCGTATCCTGTCCATCGGTGGAGGCACCACTGAAATCATGAAAGAAATAATCGCTAAGAGAATGCTGTAATCCCGCCGCCGTGCCCCTATAATAGGAGTGGCTATTCTTACCTCTTGATGTGAAGAATTGCTCCCAGGCCTGGTGCCACGGATGTGCGAAGCTCATCCGTGCCGGGATGGTTCCAGCCGCGTGCTCCCGCGAGACGCCGGGCTTGGCTTTTCCAACAGCACGGTTGCATTGGGAAAAAACCTCTGACCGTCTGCCAGAAATCTCCACGATCAAGATCTCTCCGGTTCGCCCTTCGCGTTCCCAAAGAGCTCGCAGACGATGCGGCTGAGTCGCATCATGTGGTCGAGCACTTCTTTGTCTGTACGACCTGGATATCGCCGAAACGTTATGAGAATCCCGTTCAGCGTGGCGAAGAAGGCGTGGCTGAGCAGCCTCACATTCCCTTTCACCCCGCTTCTCCGCAAGGCTAATTCAAAGATGTCCAGGACCTTCCTTTCCACGATCGTGAGTCTCTCCGATGATTCCGAGGTCAATTGCATGTGCAAGACGAAGTGCACCATCATTCGGAAGTACACGTCATGCTCTGAGAGGTAACGAATGAATATCTCTGCTACCTCCTCAAGGCCGGCGTTGCGTTCGCCTTTCACCGCCTTGGCAAACGCCTCGATCATGGCCTGAATACCTGTGAGCGCGGCTTCAACAAACAGTGTCTCCTGATCCGGAAAGTAAGTGTAAATCGAGGGAGCCGAGATATTCGCTTCGTTCGCGATCTCCCTCATGCTCACTTTGCCGAAGGGCTTGGCTGCAAAGACGCGCTGCGCGGCCTCTATGATAAGCCGGCGTCGGGTGGCTTTCTCTTGCTCTTTCAGTTGTGCGAATGCGGTCTTTCCATTAGCTGGGGCCGCTGCTTTCATATCAATAATCACCTCTTCCTGGGTC
The DNA here is from genome assembly GCA_049323095.1 of Thermodesulfobacteriota bacterium. Lineage (GTDB taxonomy): Bacteria > Desulfobacterota > Desulfomonilia > Desulfomonilales > Desulfomonilaceae > VGSG01. Next base: position 29,596 of record JBMOME010000232.1, on the reverse strand, counting down.
ACTGTTCAGGTTTTCGTTCCACGGATAGTTTGGGGGGAACCATGAGTCACCTTCACACTCCTTATTCCTGCACAACAAGGGTCCCTGGGCCTTATCTTTTCTCGAGAGTACGCGGGAGGTTGTGCCACCGGAGCTTACACGGGCCTGTGGTTTCTTACAACAGAAACCGATTGACATCACGAACAATTGATGTATAGCTGAACATTGTTCGGTATCCCGTACATAGATCGGCTTTCTCGTGCACTGAGGTGAGGGAGCTCGCGAGGGTTCAGACCCTCGCGAGCCGGCGCAGCCAACTCATACGCGCAGTAGGCCGGACATCCCCTTCATTGTGGAGAACGCCGGGTGGCTGAAACTTGGCAACCGCTGTAGCCATCGAAATCGATTTCGAGAAATGTGACGGGTGCGGGCTGTGCGTAGACTTCTGCCCGGTCAAGGTCCTCACCATGGTGGCATCGCGACCGGCCATTGCCGATCTTGATGCCTGTTACGATTGCCGGACGTGTGTGGATCTTTGCCCAAAACAGGCAATTCTGATCGTGAAAGCGAACCTTTCTTGATACGCAGGTGGTTGACGAGAAGCAATGGCAGCCATTGCCAAATAGAGAAAGGAGTTGTTGGAATGCCCGATATTCTTTTGACAGAAGAGGAACAGGCTTTCCGTAAGGAGTTCAGGGAGTTTGTCCGCAAAGAGATTGTGCCTATGGGCCTAGTCGAGAAACAGGACAACGACGAAATCGACTATCCCACCGAACTGGTCAGGGCGCTGGGGAAAGCAGGGTATTTCGGGATGTGCATCCCTGCGGAGCACGGGGGTAGCGGTCGAGGTCTCGTTTACGAAGCCATTAAGAGCGAAGAGCTCGCCTACCTCGGTCCGGGTTTGAGTTGTCCGGGGTGCAACACCGGCTGGATCGGTCTTGCCGTTTGCCAGTACGGAACCGAGAAGCAAAAGCAAGACTACGCCGTCCCTATTGCGCAAGGGCTCAAGGCCGGCGCCATAGCCATGACGGAACCGGTCGCAGGCAGTGACATCAACAGCTACAAGACGCGGGCCGTTGCAAATGGAGACTATTACACCATCAGCGGAGAAAAGCGCTTTCAGGTGGGCGGCCTGGGCGCAGACTTTTTTCTTACCTTCGCCATTACCGACTCAAACAGGCCCGCTTTGAGAGGAGGGCTTTCCGCGTTCCTCATCGACCGAGATATGGGCATCGAGGTCGTAGAGAAGTTCAAGATGATGGGCTATCACGGGACCGGTGTGTCTCATTCCATCCTCAAAGGCGTCCAAGTGCCCAGGGAGAACTTGCTTGGCCAAGAAGGTGACGGCTTGAAGGTCCTCGACACGATCCTGATATGGGAGAGACTCAGTACAGCCGCGGGGATGCTGGGAATGGCTCGACGGTGCGTTGATGAAGCGGTCAAGTACTCGCTTGAACGCGAGGCCTTTGGCGTGACCTTGAGCCGAATTCCCACCGTATATTCCATGGTTGCCGATATGGTCATTAAACGTGATCTCATCGCAACTATGATCGTAAGGGGATGCAGGCTTGTCGACAAATACGGCCCGGGTGCAATGAAGGAAGTGGCTGAAGCCAAATATCTGGCGGGTGAAATGGGCTTTGAAATCGCAGACAAGGCTATGCAGGTTTTTGGAGGTATCGGATACACGAACAAGTACCCCATAGAGTCGTATTTGCGCATGGCCCGCTTGGGGAGAATCGCCTCCGGCACCTCGGAGATCATGCAATACATAGTTCAGAGAGACACATACAAGGAGGTGCTGGGCAAAAAGGCCGTCATTAGTGGTTCCCTTTAAGTGTCGGATTTGTTGCGTTGGTATACCTCAAAAAGGCAGACCAAGCCACGAGAGCTTGGAAAGGGGGCATGAAGATGAAGCTCACGAAGATTTGTGTTGCGTTGTCTATCGCGATTCTGGTCTTTTCGGGGACCGCGGTTTCGGCCGATACCCCTGGTGTCACGGACACGGAGGTCACTGTTGGATGGTCGTGTCCGCTTTCAGGTCCGGGCGCTCTGTGGGGAGTGACATCCCTTGGAGCGCAGGCATGGGCCGATCACGTAAACGAGAAAGGAGGGATCCACGGTCGTAAGATCAAAATGATCGTCAAAGACGATGCGTATGTGCCGTCCCGCGCGGCCGCGAACCTCCAGGAGATGAAAGGACAGATCTTTGCGCTCCTGGCGCTCTTTGGGACTGCCGCGTCAAATACCAACAAGGACTTCTTCTTTGAGAACAAGATGCCCTGTGTATTGCCGTACGGCAATGTTCGGGTCTGGGAAGGCTTGCCAAAGGAGAAGCGCCACTGGGCTTTCGTCGCGTACCCTGACTACGAAGATGAAGGCGAATACCTCATAAACTATGCGGTGAAAGAGCTCGGTACCAAGAAAGTCGCCGTGTTCATTCAAAACGATGACTATGGGAAAGGTGGCCTCGCCGGGGTGGAGAAAGGGCTCAAAGCCTTGGCCGGTAAGGCTGAGCTCGCGGCTGTGGTGCCCCACGAGCTTACCGAGACCTCTTTAGGTAGTCACGCTTTCAAACTCAAGGAGAGCGCGGCGGACACCGTGGTCTTGTACACCAATCCCAAACACGCTGCTCTCATCTCCAAGGAGATGGTCAAAGCAGGCTACAGCCCCAAGCGTTTGGGCACCTTTACTTTGGCCGATCCCATAATCTATTCGATTGCCGGAGAAACCTGGGAGGGGACCTATGTTGCGCTGCCCGCTAATTCCGGATTGCCCGGCACGGATCCGGAAGCGAATAAGGTGGTGGACATCCTCCTGAGCAAGAATCCTAAAATAAAAGGCAAAGAGTACCTGGGCCTCTTTGGCGCGATCAACATGATGCACTTCATTAAAGGCTTGGAGAATGCCGGCCGGGACCTCACGGTCGATTCCTTTATCAAGGGAATGGAACAGATCAAAGATTGGAATCCTCAGGGCGTGGGCGCGCCGGTAACGTACAGCCCGGACCGCAGACATGGGGTAAACGGCTGTCGGATCGGCCAGGCTCAAGGCGGATCGGTCAAGGCCCTGACAGGGTATACGATCTTCAATCCCCGCTTCTAGCCCTTGTACAAAAAAAGCTTGACATCATGGAGCGACAGCCATTATATTTGCCGTTAATTAAACATCGTTAACTTAACAGCGTTAATGCCTCTCCACGCCCCTCGGCCCCAGGATTCATAACCATGCCCAAAGCTTCAATGACTGCTGATGAAATTGATTCGATTAAGGAAACCATACTTGAGAAGGCTCTGCAGCTTATTATCGAGGAAGGATACAACAAGCTCAGTATGCGAAAGATAGCCTCCCGGTTAGGCGTAACAGCTGCAAGCATATACTATTATTATAAAAATAAGGAAGAGATTAACCTTATGGTCAGGCTTAGAGGGTTCGAAATGCTCGAGTCTATGACGTTGAAGGCTTACCATGAGAAGACTTCCGTCGAAAACAAGCTGAGGGCTGTAGTGTGGGCATATGTTGAATTCGGAATCACATATCCGGACTATTACGATATCATGTTCAATCTCCGTACCCCCAAAGTCACCGATTATATCGGGACGGAGTTAGAACTCATCGCAACTACCAAGCTGAAACCCACAGCTAGAAAGACCTTCTATCTGGTTAGCAAACTCATCACTGCACTCAATACACCCGAAACTCTTCATGACGACGACATCCTTTACAAGACCATCCAATTGTGGTCGGACATGCATGGCATCATCAGTCTCTACAACAGCAACCTCATATATCAGATGACAGAAGATAGCCGTAACATTCTCAACCGAAGGATTGAGAAGCTTGTTGACGGACTGGTCTCTCGAAGGCCGTCTTAGTCGATTTCCCTCAACGGAGTCCGGTACTCTTCACCTACGCATTTGTAGTTCGTCGGCGCCGCCCCAGAAGGTGTTAACGTACGCTGAATTCAGGACATTTCTGTGAGAAAGGAAAGAGAGATGAAGCCGTTGGACCAAATGACATTGAATCGCAGACAGTTCATAGGCGGTTCAGCCTTAGTTTCGGCTGGGCTGTTGTTGGGTTCATCCACGCTTCCGTTTCTGCATGGGTGCGGTTACTCATCCGATTGGAAGGGAATTGCCTTTCCGGAGTTGGCTTTGACCAACTTCAAACTTTTTGACGGCGTGCACAACAAGCTCGATGAGGGACGGATAGTACTCGTGGAAGGAGGTGTTATCAAAGATATTGGGCGAGTGGGGGATCTAAGCACCTCCAGCAATTTCAAGGTGGTCGATTTGAAGGGATGCACACTCATGCCTGGCCTCATCGACAATCACGTGCACATTACCGTGCCTCAAATGGGAAAAGTTAATTTCAATTTCTTCAGGCAAATGGAGCAACAAATCGTTAACAATTTCAGAAGTTGCGTCATGGGCGGTGTCACCACCGTTCGCGACGTGGGTGGTTTCCCCGGCAAAATCCAAAAGTACCGTGCCCTTGCCGATTCGAACCACATCCCGGGGCCTCGGGTAATATCGTCATTGTCGCCCATCGCAGCGAGAAAGGATGATCGGCTTGGTCCGCCCGAAAGAGCCCCATATTTCACGAACCCCGCCACCAAATGGCTTTTGGGAGGGAATTACGCCGAACGCCCCCAAACAATGGAAGAGGTTCGTGAGGCATGTGAGCGAATGGTCGCGTTGGGCGCTCAATTACTCAAGACGCTTTACCAGGAACAGTCCTATTCCTACCATCCGCGGTTGCTACCGAATCATTCGGATGAGGGTTATAAGGCCATTCTGGAGATCGGTCGAAAACATGGGCTTAAGTGCGCTCTCCACGAACCATTCGTTACCGGATTCAAGAAGGGCGTGGACCTTGGTTTTAACACCCTTGAACACATGCCCATGGATGACTTGATTCCGGAAATATACATTGAACGTTTCATCAAGCAAGACATGGCCATCATGCCTACCATGATGGCCTACGGTGACATGTTCGAAGAAGAGAAAATCCTTACTTTTGTCGCTAGCCAAGGGACCGAGTGTCTTGTTCCCGAGGCTGTAAAGCAAATCAGCGACAAGCTCAAGGAATCCCAGGCACAGCAGGGTTTGAGCGCAGAACAGCGAAAATCACTCATATTTGATCGACAGTTCATCAAGGACAAGTACCCGAACATAGTGAAGAACTTGCAGTTACTTTATCGCAACGGCGCCACGGTGGGCGTAGGAACCGATCTGGGCGGTGTCTATGCCGGAATATTCGGTCGCTATACTGACGAGCTCAAGCGATATACCGCCGCCGGCATATCCAATTTTGACGCAATCCGCATGGCCACAGCCGTTAATGCAAAGATACTGGGAATGGAAGACAAGATAGGCAGCCTTAAGAAAGGAGCCTACGCGGATCTCATCGCTGTTCGTGGCAATCCCCTAGACGATATCCAAGCGCTGGACACTGTTGCCTTAGTCTTGAAGGGTGGCCTCTTCATGAAGGCTGAGAAATCACTCCTGGCCAAAACGTAATGTCGCTCTACGGGGAGCTGCTTTCTTCTCTGCGCACGAACGCAGAATCAATCGTATCGGTGAGGAGAAGCAAAATGGAAAGAGTGAGCAGACGCGATTTCCTGGGAACTGTCGTTGTCGGTGGCGCAGCAATTGCGCTCGACTCGGCGATCCTCGCGCCGTACGTGAACGCTGGTTCGCTGGACCTTAAGGCTGTCGGCGAGTGCAAGAAGGTCACCATCACCTGCATTTCGGAGGTCGGATGGTGGGACACCAAAGTCCTCCTGGCAGACGTCACCAAGGCCGGTGGTCCCAAGGAGGCCGACCAGTGGAAGATACCGTGGACTCCTTCCAACGCTGCGGGGAGTTGCACGCTCGTCGAAGTCGAAGGTCTGGATGGGTCGAAAAAAAAGATACTCGTCGATACCGGCTGGGACTCCGCGTTCATGGACAAGCGCTTCAAAGCCTCAGGCGTGGACAGAATGCTTAAGAACGGCGAGATCGATTCGTTGTACGTTACCCATGAACACATGGATCACTTCTGGGGTCTCGCCGCGGCTCTCCGGTACAGACCCGATATCAAGATCTTGATTCCGAGCACATTGCAACCTCCCGGCCTCCAGTTCGTGTCGGGCACCGATTTTCCTCAGGCCAATATACGCAACACCATCCAGCATAAAGGCGAGCTGGTGAAGCTTCAAATTGGCCAAATGACTAAGCTCTTGGACGGGGTAGTGTCCGTGGGGTTTGACTTGCCGATCATCTTGAAGATACGCGGCGAGCAGTCCTTGTACTTCAACGTAAAGGACAAAGGAGTGGTGCTTGTTACCGGGTGCTGCCACCAGAATGTACTGACGTTAGCCGACTATGCAGTGAACTCACTCCACGCCAAGGGGAAGCTCTATGGTTTGTACGGCGGGCTCCACATCGCGCCTTTCGGGAAACTCGGCGATGAGGAGCGCGGCTGGGTGGAGAAGCTCGGATCGTACGGTTTCGCGAAAATAGCCGCCAATCACTGCACGGGACTCCCGGCAGTTCAAAAGATGGTCGAACTCGGCTATCCGGTGGTGCGAGGAACCGGTAAAGATGGCTCGCAAAGCGACCTGTACGTGGGCAACGGCGACACGGTGGTCTTTGGCTAGTAGACCGCTTCTGATGCGGCGAAAAGGAATGATGGAATTCTGCGACCAAAGGACTCCTTCGCAAGGATATTGGTGCATGCAAGGCTGAGGGTGTCTTGAAGGTCCTATATCCCAACTGCATGGTTGCTTGAGGAAGCTGTTTTGGCTTGATCTCGCACTCGCGTTCGAGTAACGTGAGGACAAAGCCCATAACTGGCCAACCAAGAAACGGCAGACCGCGGCTACTGCAAGCAGGCTTTTCCACAGATATATGCGTTTGCGCTGAGCTGCCGCGTGCTCAAGGTCGGATTGCCCCGGAAAGAGAGAGACCGCGAGCGGCTTTCTTAGGTATAGTGTGGCAAGAGGACCACAGGAATTAAGGACTGTTCTTGTGGGAACCATGTGCCAATGAGTCCATGCGACTCCGTCGACGAACGGGCAGGCTTTCAACAGGATGACCCAAAAAGGCATGCAAACAAGGGGGATGAGACCATGGCGATGAAGCGCATTGTCATTGCCGTTACAGCTTTATTAATTCTCGCGTCTGTATCGGCCGTCTCGGCCGCGACGCCGGGAGTCACTGACAAAGAGGTCGTGATCGGAGTCACCACGCCCGTTTCCGGACCTGCCGCGCTCTGGGGCGTGACCGCTCAGGGTATGAAAGCCTGGGCTGACCACGTGAACGCGCAAGGCGGCGTGAACGGAAGACAGATTAAGCTCATTATCAAGGACGACGCGTACAATCCTACACGGGCTATGGCAAACCTTCAGGAGATGAAGGGGAGCGTCTTTGCTGTTTGCGGGCTGCTCGGAACCGCGATCCTCAATGCCGCGAAGGATTTTTTCCCCGAGAACAACCTGCCCCTGGTTACGCCGTATGGTGACGTGCGCATCTGGGCCAAACAGCCCAAGGACAAACGAAAACTGGTCTTTGTGGCTTACCCGGATTACGAGGATGAAGCCGAATACATTACCAAGTACGCGGCGTACAAGCTCAACGCGAAGAAGTTGGCCGTTTTCTACCAGAACGACGACTACGGCAAGACAGCCCTCATGGGTGTGGAGAAAGCCGTCAAGGAGATGAACGACAAGACAAAACTCGTCGCGGCAGTGCCGTACGAGGTGACGGAGCGGGCTCTGGGGTCTCATGCGCTCAAATTGAAGGAGAGCGGAGCCGATGCGCTGATCATTTACACCACGCCGACTCATGGCGCCCTAATTGTCAAAGAAATCGCCAAGATAGATTATAAGCCCACGCGACTGGCAACGTTCACCCTCGCTGATCCCATCATGTACAAGGTTGCGGGAGAGGTCTGGGAGGGGACATACGTTGCTATCGCAGGCAACGCAGGAATTCCCGGTGCGGACCCGCCGGCAGACAAGGTGGTGGAAATCCTGTTGAAGTCCGACCCCAAGCTCAAGGACAAGGAGTACCTGGCGCTCTTCGGCGCGGTCTCGATGATGCACTTGGTGGAAGGCCTGAAGAACGCGGGCAAGAACCTTACGCCGGATTCCTTCGTAAAGGGCATGGAGAGGATCAAGGAGTGGAAACCCGAAGGCATAGGCGCGCCGGTAACCTATACGTCGGATCAACACCATGGGCTGAATGCATCCCGCATGGGTAAGGCCAAGGACGGGAAACATATTCCTATCGAGGATTATTCGATCTTTAAGCCACGGTTTTAGAAGCAGCCGCAACGTCTCCCAATACCTCTGAACGCAACAAGCGATCGCTTCGCTTGAGAAGCGCATTTTTTGAGTGACGGCAAACCTATGGCTCTTTTGCAGGTTGAGAAACTATTCATCAGCTTTGGTGGCATCCGGGCTCTGGCCGGTGTGGACATCGACGTCCAGGAAAACGAAATCCTCTCCATCATAGGGCCCAACGGTTCAGGTAAAACCACACTGTTCAATTGTATTTCAGGGGTCTATCACCCGGACAACGGGCAGATCCGCTTCCAGGGCAAAGACCTCGCGAGGCTCTCTCCTGACGAAATAGCGACCAAGGGAGTTGCCCGGACGTTCCAGAACTTGCGCCTATTCATGCACATGAACGTCCTGGATAACCTCATGTTGGGCCGACATATCAAGTTCAAGAAAAACCCATTACATGCAGTGCTGCGGATGCGGAGCGAAGAACTGAAACATCGCGCGGTGATTGAGGAAATCATCGATTTCCTCGATCTTCAAGCGTATCGACAAGCCCTGGTTGCCGATTGCCCGTATGGCGTCCAGAAGCGGGTTGAGTTGGGGAGAGCCCTTGCCTTGGAGCCGGCCCTGCTCCTCTTGGACGAGCCCATTGCCGGGCTTACATCCGAAGAGAAGGAAGAATTCGCCTACCGCATCATGGAGATTCGGGGTCGATACAAGACGACCATCCTTCTGGTGGAGCACGATCTGCGGATCGCTTCTCGGTTGTGCGATCGAATGGTCGCGCTCGATTCGGGTCTGGAGATCGCTCGCGGAACTCCTGAAGAAGTCCAGCGCAACCCGAAAGTGATCCAGGCTTACCTGGGCGAGGAGTAGGCGGCTGAAAATTTCGAGAACTTATCCAACGCGTGTAACGGATGTGTAGCCGATGACCACACCTGTAGCGACAGCACCCCTTCTGAAGATCTCCAACATTGAAACCCTTTACTTCGACCGCATATACGCGCTGCACGGGCTGAGCCTGCAAGTCAAGGAGAAGGAGATCTTTGCGGTCCTCGGACCCAACGGAGCGGGCAAAACCACTCTGCTCAAGACGGTTGCAGGACTGATTAAGGATCAGCCAAAGAAAGGGGTCATTGAGTTCGCCGGGCGTCGCATCCATAGATTGGCACCGGAAAGGGTCGCGTCCGCGGGCATTGTTTACGTTCCCGAGGATCGGGGACTTTTTCGGGAACTCACGGTGCGGGAAAACCTGGAATTGGGCTGTTGGGGACGCAAGGACAAAGGCATTGAGAAAGACCTGGATTTTGTCTATGGCCTCTTCCCCATTCTGAAGGCCCGCACAAAGCAGCAGGCGGAAACGCTTTCCGGCGGTGAGCAGCAGATGCTGGCAATGGCAAGGGCAATGCTGCGGCGGCCCAAATTGCTCATGCTCGATGAACCTTCGCTCGGGTTGGCGCCTATGGTGGCTCGCGTGGTCTATGACGCCCTCAGAGCCATAAGCGCGGCCGGAACAACCATTCTGCTCGTGGAGCAGAATGCCCGCATGGCGCTCAGCATTGCCAACTACGGCTACATCATGGAAGCCGGCCGCATCATGCTCGAAGGCACCTCTCAGGATCTCCAGCAGAACGAAGACGTCCAAGAATTGTACCTCGGACTGGGTGGCGACACAGTCTCGCCCAAGGGTTGGCGACTTTATAAGAAGAGAAGGAGATGGTAATGGGGTCTGCTCCGACAACCTTCCCGGAGCTGTTTTTCCAGCAGGTGGAAAGCCGCAAAGACAGGGTCGCGCTCCGGCGCAAGGATCTGGGTATATGGAACCGCATATCCTGGACAGAGTACGGCCAAAAGGTGCGGGAAGTCGCGGCAGGACTGTTGGCTCTCGGCCTGCAGCAGGAAGATCGGGTCGCGGTGCTGGGCGACAACCGACCCGAATGGCTCTACTGCCACCTCGGAACCATGACCGCAGGCGGGGCAACCTGCGGGATATATCCTACATCCGCTCCGGAACAGGTCGCATACGTGGTAGGCCATTCCGAGGCCAAGGTGCTCTTTGTGGAAAACGAAGAGCAGGTGGACAAGGTCCTCCAAATCCTCCCCGAGCTGAGCGTCAACCAGGTGGTGGTGTGGGACCCGAAAGGCTTGTGGGGATTCACGCACGAGAAGGTCATCTTCTTCGATGAGTTTCTCAAAATGGGCCAGGAGTACCTCGGCAAGCATCCGGACTCGGTGGACCAGAGGCTGAAAGCCATCGATCCTGACCAAACCGCGATGATCATCTACACATCGGGAACAACCGGCCGACCTAAAGGGGCCATGATCTCCCACCGAAACATACTGGGAATCACCGAGACCTTTACCACGGTCAATCCGTTCCGTGACAAGGACGAAGTCCTTTCATACCTGCCTCTCGCGCATATCTACGAGAACTTGATGTCACTATTTCAGGCTGTGTGGGCAGGAGGCACGGTCAATTTCGTAGAAAGCATCGATACGCTCCCAATGAATTTGCGCGAAGTCTCCCCCACGGTTTTCGCGAGCGTGCCCAGGATATGGGAAAAATTCGCGTCCATGATTGCGATCCGCATGTCGGATTCAACGATTGTGAAGAAGCTCTTCTATCGTGCAGCCATCGGAGTGGGCATGACGTACGTGCGGACCCGGGAGCACAGCCTCCAAAGGTTTCTGTGGTCTCTGCTCTATTGGCCCATGTACTGGACGGTGCTCTACCACCTGAAACGACGGATCGGCATGGAACGAATCCGCCTGGCCATATGCGGCGCAGCGCCCGCTTCCCCCGAGCTCTTCCTGTATTTCAACGCTATGGGCATTCCCTTGAGAGAAGGGTACGGCCAAACCGAATCTACGGGGGTGATTGCCATCCAACGACTCGATAGTCCGCGGTGGGGATACGTTGGCGAGCCTGTTCCGGGCATGGAGGTAAAGATTGCCGAGGACGGCGAAATCCTGACCCGAGGTGTGGGAGTCTTCAAAGGTTACTTGAAAGATCCCGAGCTCAGTGCGGAAACCATTAAAGACGGATGGCTCCACACCGGTGATGTGGGACGCCTCGAAGACGGATTCCTCAAGATCATGGATAGGAAGAAGGACATCATCATCACCGCGGGCGGCAAGAACATCACGCCGGCTTTTATCGAGAATAAACTGAAGTTCAGCTCGTACATCCAGGACGCGGTGGTAATCGGCGACGGCAAGAAGTTTCTGGTGGCCTTAATCCTGATTGATGAGGACAATGTCACAAAGTACGCGCAGGACAACCGTATACCTTTTACCACCTTCGCGGACCTCACCCAGAACGCGGAAATCAAGAAGCTGATCGATCACGAAGTGGCAGAGGTCAACAAGACCCTTTCTCAGGTTGAGTCGATCAAGAAAATCGCGCTACTTCCCAGACGGTTTTACGAAGAAGACGGTGACGTGACACCCACGAAGAAGGTCAAGCGGCGTTATCTTGAAAAGCGCTACGCAGACCTCATCCAATCCCTCTACAAATAGCGAGCCGCAGCATGGATCTGATCGAAACCTACCGGGAAGAACTCCAGCTCATTCGCAGGCCGTGGACCAAGGTTTGGGTGTCCGCGATTGTGCTGGCGCTCTTTCTCCTGCCCTTTTACGCGCCGGAACATCTGATCTACATTGGTACGATCATTTGCATTACAGCCATAGGAGTGCAGGGGCAGAATCTCCTCATCGGGTACACAGGCCAGATATCCTTTGGGCAGGCCGGGTTCCTTGCCATTGGCGCGTACACATTTGGGCATCTGGCTCGTTTTGGTGTGCCTTGGCCTTTAGCCCTACTGGGCGCCGGCCTCATGGCGGGCCTATTCGGCATAATCGTAGGATTCCCTTCTTTGCGCCTCAAAGGACCGTATCTTGCCATCGCAACTATGGGTTTCGGGATCGCGGTCTATCAGATCTTTGCCAATTCCGAGGTGCTTTCCGGCGGGCGCATGGGTCTCTCCGTCGAGAAGCTCCTCCCGATCTGGGGAGTGTCTGCGCTTAAGTTCAATTATTATTTCAATTTCTTGATCGCCCTTCTCTTTACTCTTGCCTCGTACAATATCGTCTCGTCGTACATGGGAAGGGCTTTCATAGCGATCCGGGACAACGATATCGCGGCTGAGGTCATCGGAGTTAATTTAACGCGATACAAATTGCTCTCGTTCGCGGTCAGCTCTTTCTACACCGGGGTCCAGGGCGGGCTGTACGCTCTCTATCTCGGGTATCTCGAACCGAATATGTTTACGTTCATGGAATCGGTCACGCTTTTCGTGGCCGTGATTATCGGAGGACTCGCCTCTATTGAAGGCTCCATCATGGGCGCGGCCTTTGTGATCTTGGTGCCGAACCTCTTGTCCTCATACAAGGAAATGGTCCCTGTCGTGTTCGGCGTAGCCATACTGGTCGTGCTGATATTCGAGCCACTTGGGCTCGCGGGCCGGTGGTTCAAGACCAGGCTATACTTCAGCAACTGGCCTTTCCGATAGAAGATACTTGAGAGGAACGCTGCATGGATCGGTTCATTCAATACACCATATCAGGGTTATCCACCGGAAGCGTCTATGCGCTGGTCGCGCTTGGTCTTGCACTCATATATCGCTCCACACGCATCCTGAATTTTGCGCACGGAGACGTGACCACAGCAGGCACGTTCATGGCATTTGCTCTGCTCGGCATGAATTTGCCCTTTGCCGCGGCAGCGCTTCTGGGGCTCCTCTTTGGAGCGGTCATAGCTACGGGCTTCTATTTCTCGATCCTTGTTCCTGCGCAGCGACGTGACGCAACCCAACTGGGCCAGATTATCCTTACTCTGGGCCTGGGGCTCATTATTCAGGGGTTGGTGACGTACTTCGGAGGAACAGAACCGCACTCCTTCCCGTTTCCTCTCTCAGAGTTCAAGATTTATCGTCTTGGGCCCATAACCATGAGCCAGCTCGGCTTAGGCACGCTCGGAATCAGCCTCTTGTGCTGTTTGCTCTTTTACCTGTTGGTGCAAAAGACACGGATTGGCTTGGCTATGCGGGCCACATCGGAGAACCTGCCTGCCGCGCAAACCCTTGGCATTCCCACTCGGCAGGTGTTGGCCTTTTCCTGGGGCCTGGCCGCGCTCTTAGGAGTGCTCGCAGGCCTGTTCCTGGCGCCCGCGCTGATCCTCGACCCGTTCTTCATGCTCGAACCTTTTCTCAAGGGCTTCGCAGCCGCAATCCTTGGTGGACTCAACAGCCTGCCAGGCGCGATCGTCGGAGGCCTCATCCTCGGAGTGGCTGAATCCTGGGCCGGCGGCTTCATCTCCATCGCGTTCAAGAACACTCTCGCGTTTCTGATTATCATCCTGGTGCTGCTTGTGAGACCTGAGGGACTGCTTGGCGAGGAATTCAAGGAAAGGGTCTAGGACCTGCTCTCGAATACCACTACGCTTCGTTCGCTCACGAAGTACTTGTCTTCATTTATCGGGGCCTGTTCCTTCGGTTCAGTAACATCCGCCGGAGACGGCTGGGCAGTATCAACGGCCCGGAACCACGTCTTCCGGTCCAAAACGGGAAGCTCAATCTCGATCGCGTTTGCAGACATGTTCATGACGACGTGAACGTCCCCCTCTCCAGGGGCTACGGCTGCCAACGTGAAACCCAGAACCTGACTCTCCCGGTCGTCCCACCGCGGGTCACGTAGTTTCGCTCCGTGCCAGGTCACATCAGCCAGTCTCTTGTTCTCGGCCATGCTGCCTGTCAAGAATCGCTCCCGCATTAGGCACGGATGACGTTTTCGAAACGCAATCATTCCGCTCACAAAAAAGAGCATATCTCGGTTGGCTTCCGCCATGGTCCAATCAAACCAGCCAAGTTCGTTGTCCTGGCAATACGCGTTATTGTTACCTCTTTGAGTTCTTAACACCTCATCTCCCGCAAGCAAGAGAGGCACGCCCTGGCTGAGCAGAAGAATTGCGATGAAGTTCTTGGCCTGACGTTTTCGGAGTTCAAGAATTCCGGGATCGTTGGTATCACCTTCAAAACCACAGTTCCAGCTTAGGTTGTCGTTCGTTCCGTCTTGGTTGTCCTGTGCGTTCGCTTCATTATGTTTTTGGTTGTACGCGACCAGATCATATAAGGTAAACCCATCGTGGCACGTGACGAAATTGATGCTGTTGCCGGGCAATCGCCCGTCATCTTTATACAGATCACTGCTGCCACTTACACGGGTGGCAACTTCGGCGATCAAGCCGCGATCTCCGCGAACGAAGCGCCTCATGACATCCCTGTATCGGCCGTTCCACTCAGCCCATCGAAATCCCGGAAAGACTCCCACTTGATACAGACCGGCCGCGTCCCACGCTTCAGCAATGACTTTGGCTTTATCTAGCGCAGCCGAAAATTCGATGCTCCAGAGGACAGGGGCATGGTACAAAGCATTGCCGTCCTCTCCACGAGCCAATACACTAGCGAGATCAAATCTGAAGCCATCAACATGCATTTCCCGGACCCAAAACTCCAGACACTCCAATATGAAGGCAGTAACGATCGGATGGTTGCAGTTGACGGTGTTTCCGCATCCGGTGAAGTCTCTGTAGATCCTCCGATCCTGTGGATCGAGGTGATAAAAGGTCTCGTTTCCGAATCCCTTGAAATTGATCACAGGTCCGTTAGCTCCACCTTCAGCGGTGTGATTGAATACCACATCCAGAATGACCCCGATGCCTGCCCGGTGCAAAGCTTTCACCATGTCGCGGAACTCATTCAGGTGCGTCCCTCTTTCCGCAGAAACGCAGTATCCTGGATGAGGACAGAAGAAGCTGTGCGTGCTATATCCCCAGAAATTCTTAAGCCCTTGTGCAGCAGCGCGGTCCGGCACGTCTTGTTCATCAAAGGCCATGACGGGGAGCAGTTCCACATCGGTAACACCAAGCGCCTTCAGATATGGGATCTTTTCAATTACGCCGGCAAAGGTCCCCGGGTGAGTGACATGTGCTGACGGATGTCTCGTGAATCCGCCTACATGCATTTCGTAAATAATCATGTTCTCATTAACATGATTGATGGGTTGATCTCCTTCCCAGTTGTATTCGCGGTCAACGACCATGGCTCGAATAGCGGGCCATGCTGCAGGGTCCTCGGCCGAAGCCGCCCGGCGATTCCAAAGCGTGGTGGTGACTGCGCGCGCCCAAGGATCGAGAAGCTCTCGGCGTCTATCGAAGCAAAAACCCGAACTGCGCGCGTCTCCGGGACCGTCAACTCTCCAGGTATAATGAATGCCTGTGGGCAGTCCCACGACGTAGACGTGCCAAAAGAAGAATGTTCGATTCGCAGATGGATCCAACTTGATGATTTCTAGGGGTTTCGGACTGTCCGCGCGTTCGTATAGCAGCAACTCAACAGAAGTGGCGTGTCTACTGAAGATGGAAAAGTTCGTTCCTTGTGCTTGCCAACTAGCACCCAGAGGATAGCGCGTTCCAGTTCGGATCTCAAAGTTGCTCATACGCCATCCCTCATGACTCCTCATCATCAGGGTCTTCGAGACTGACCGGCACGGGGCTTACCTTCCAGATTTCATCGCAGTATTGTTGAATCGTACGATCGGACGAGAACTTGCCCATTCGCGCTACGTTGAGGATAGACATCGCGGTCCACGCGTCCCGGTCTCGGTATGTTTGGCCGACACGGTCCTGACAGTCCACATACGACTGATAATCCGCCAACAGCAGATATTCGTCGTGATAGAGCAGGGAATCAACGAGAGGTTTGAACAGCTCTCTATTCCCTGAAGAAAAATGTCCGGATGCGATGAGGTCGATGACGGTTTTCAAATGATTGTTTTGTTCATAGAGCGCATATGCTTGATATCCCCGCGATTTCAGATCGTATACCTCCTCTGCGGTAAGCCCGAACAAGAAGAAATTCTCAGGCCCGACTTCCTCCCTTATCTCCACATTGGCTCCGTCCAGTGTGCCGATCGTGAGCGCGCCGTTCATAGAGAACTTCATGTTCCCGGTTCCTGAAGCCTCCTTGCCGGCTGTGGAGATCTGTTCGGAGAGGTCCGCAGCCGGGTAGATCAACCGAGAGTTCTTTACGTTGAAGTTGGGAAAGAATACCACTTTGATGCGATCTTTTACCTCAGGGTCGTGATTCACCACGTCCGCTACTGCGTTGACCAGCCTGATAATCAGCTTCGCCAGAAAGTAACCAGGGGCGGCCTTTCCCCCGAAAATGAAGGTTCGGGGCACAATATCTATGTTCGGATTCTGTTTAATCCGGCTGTACAATGTCAGGATGTGCAGCACGTTGAGGTGTTGCCGCTTGTATTCGTGAAATCGTTTTACCTGGATATCGTAAAGCGAGTCCGGGTCCACGACAATGCCTGTACACTTGCGGATCGCTTCGGACAGATCGACCTTATTCAGCCTCTTGATGCGACTCCATTCGGTTTTGAACTCCTCGTCCTCGGCAAAAGCCTCCAGTTTTCGGAGTCGGTCCAGGTTCGTGATCCAGCCATCTCCGATCGTCCGAGTTATCAAGTCTGCTAGTCTGGGGTTGCTCAACAGCATGAAGCGCCGCGGAGTCACCCCGTTGGTTTTGTTGCTGAACTTTTCCGGAAAGAACTCGTAAAAGTCGCGGAGCACTTGATGTTTGAGCAGTTCCGTGTGAAGTTCTGCTACGCCGTTTATTGCGAAACTGCCGACACACGCAAGGTTTGCCATACGTACGTATTTTTCGCCGGCTTCGTCGATCAAGGACATCCGAGCGGCTCGATCGTTATCTGTTCCGTATCGTGCTCGGACCTTTTCGAGAAATCGGTGATTGATCTCGAAAATGATTTCCATATGTCTGGGCAGAAGCGAGCCGAACAACGGCAAGGGCCATTTCTCCAGGGCTTCGGGCAGCAACGTGTGATTGGTATACCCGAAAGTTTTTTGCGTGACCCCCCATGCCTCGTCCCATTCGATGTGGTGTTCATCTACGAGAAGGCGCATCAGTTCAGGTACGGCCAGAGCGGGGTGCGTGTCATTTAATTGGACGGAAAAGATTTCGTGAAATTTGGTCGGCGGCACATTTCCCATTGAACACATGCGCAGCATGTCCTGCAATGAGCACGACACGAAGAAATACTGTTGTTCGAGACGAAGCTGTTTTCCTTGCGCGGGTTCGTCGTTCGGATAGAGCACCTTCGTAAGGTTTTCCGAAAAGACCTTCTCTTCGACAGCGCCGTAGTAGTCTCCTATATTGAATGCCTGGAAGTCGAACGATTCCGCAGCCTCGGCCTTCCAAAGCCGCAAGGTGTTACAGGTGTTCACTCCGTAACCCAGCACAGGGGTGTCGTACGCCACGCCTCTCACCACTCTGTCCGGAATCCATTGAACCTGAAGACACCCATCCTGATCTCGCACGTGTTCGGTATGGCCCCCGAGTTTCACCGCGTATGCAATTTCCGGTCTGTGACTTTCCCACGGATTCCCCAGATACAGCCACTTATCGGTGGTCTCGACCTGCTTGCCGTCTTGAATGCTCTGGGAGAAGATTCCGAATTCGTAGCGTATCCCATATCCTATGGAGGGGATCTGGAGAGTGGCAAGAGAATCCATGAAGCATGCAGCCAGTCGACCAAGACCGCCATTCCCCAAACCGGGTTCAGGCTCATGTTCCAGTAGAGCGTTCCAATCCCCGCCGGATGCTTCGAAGGCTTCCTTTACCTCTTCATAAATCCCCAGGTTGATCAGATTGTTGGCAAGTTGTGGCCCCAGAAGGAATTCCGCGGAAAGATAGGCGACAGCGCGAAGGTCCCCTTTCAGGTACGTCTCCCCACTTCGAACCCAGCGATGAAGCAACCGGTCTTTCACCGTATAGGCAAGTGCCATGTAATGGTCGTTCAGGGTGGCTATTCTCGGTATTCTTCCCTGTGAGTATCTCAGGTGGTCCAGGAAACCTCGTTTGAGCGCACCGAGACTCAAGCCCCGACGACTTCCCCACATATCTTGTGCTTGTCTCTCGTTGCCGCTTTCTTTGCTCATGACAATTCCCTCAACCTCTGTGCAATCCAAACCCGTTGGCGTCTTGAGACGAGACGCATGCAAGGTCGTCACACATTCTGCTCCGTTTGCCGCGAACCTGCCAATTCATGCGCCGGCTTCTATCATTTCAAAAACGCCTGTCTCCATAGATCTAGTGCTCTGTCCTGCAAATACATGGGCGCCTGACTGCATGTACCAGCGTGCAATTACAAATGAAGAACCCCCCAGGTGATTAGAGCACAGAGCACTAGCGTCCCGCGTTAGTACGGAATTACATCCAGCTTACGTGATACGTGCAGGATTCGTGGCCTTTTCTCCGGCACTGCTCATCGCTGCTGTGCCGCACTACCACATCCACGCAATCCTTGGGCTTGAATCGCTTTGCAAACCCTTCGATCACTCCCCAGTCAAAGGCGCAGGGGTAAGGGTTCGCGCAGGTCATCGTGGCCCTGTGCAGACCATTCTGCACTCCTTCATACTTGTACGCATAGCGCCCTATTTCCCCGCCCCGGTGGTTCATGTGGTAAGCAACATCGATTGAAGCCAGGCATGTTTCCAGCGTATCGAGATTCGGGGGTAGTTTTGCATTTGCCGCGATTTGCTCGCCGACGCGAAGAAGCATTTGTGAGCTGTGTTTGTCCCCTATTTCCTTCATGGAATCAAGCAAAGCTTGAAGAGGATAGAACTGTCCCGCTTGGGGATCGTTGATCCCATGCTTCGCCAAAATACTGAGTCCCTGCTCCCTGACTTCGGCCGGAAATCCGGCTATGAAAGCTTCCACCACTTCGCCCACAACCTCCACGCGTGGCGAATACGATTGAAATTCTGTCATTATCGCCTCCTGCCTAAATCAAAGTATGAATTCTGACACGTGCCCGCCTTGCACGGTCCGCTCCAGGATTCCCTGAGAGCGTTTCGGGATAAGCCCGAGCCATGCTAACAGTACGAGAAGCATGAAGCAACTCGGATATTGAGCATCGCGTAATAGATCCACGACGAGGCGTAGGGGCGGGTTTCAAACCCCTCCTTGGTCGGATTATCCACAACCGGGCAGACATGAAACCTGCCCCTACATTGACGGAGACATTTCAGACAAGGGTTTTGGCAAGCGCTAAAACGCAGAAAGGACCGCATCCTACGGGAATTCGTTGTCGCGCGGGCTTATCTCCGATTCGATGGAACTGAGGCCTGGGGTGTCGCGATCTGGTGGGCCATTTCCGACACCCGCTTGGCAACCAGAGCGAGGCCGGCAGACGTGAAATGAATGCCATCCTTCATGAAGAGCTCTTCCGGATGGGGCAGTCGTTCGAATTCGGTTTCCAGGTCCAGGAGATGCGACATGGGGCGCTTCGCGGCTTCCCGGGCGATCTCATTGTATGACTTGTGTAACCTTACCCCGGTGGCTTTGTCCGGCACGAATCCTCGTTCAATAAGCACATCCGGCACTCCGAGTTGGTACTGCGAGGTCGGAGCCGTGATATAGACCACAGGGATGTTGCGGGCACTGAAGAGTTCGCCGATTCTCAGCAAGTTTTTCCTGTATTGGTCTGGTGACACTCTGAGTTCGCCCACGGGCAGATCCGCAGGATGCGGTGAAATAGCCGCGGACATTTTACGAATGGCCTGAAAGAGTCTCAGGTGGTTCAGCCTGCTTTGTTCCCACCACGAACGAGGCGGCAACCCTTTGTGGTCTGCATCGGGAGCGCCCGTAGCCTGCCAGTGGTCGTTCCACCCGAAGTACACAACCACCAGGTCAGGCTCTGCCATCGCCCCATGCTTTTCAGCCATGACCTTCCCCTGGTGCGACGTGTATCCTGTCACAGCCATAGTGATGCTTTCGAATTGTCGCTTGGGATTCGTATTACCCGCATTCAGAAACAGCTCCACCAGGTCGGGGAAACCTTGCTCCGTGCAGGAATCGCCCAGGAACAGAATGCGATAGACTCCGTCAGGTTTGGGTTTCTGGATTTCTTTGTCATGAAACCCGAGCGAATTCACGCCCGGAGCTGATGGCGGGAACGTCCACATCAGGTCTTTGTCCGGAACCAGGCGCACCCATGCCTTGTCCCGGGGCTTGCCGTACTGTACGCCGGACTCGTACGTGAAGCCTACCGCGCGCAGGGCCATCTCCGGCGCTACAATTACTAGGTTGAAAGCTGCAATGGTTAGGAGCCATCCAGTAGACCGCCCATTGCCACGCAAAAGGCCGGGAAGCCACCATGCCAGAAACACCAACAACACGAATAATGGGGCCCCGACCAGCCCCAATATGAACATGGGATGTTCGAGGAGCCTGCCAAACGGGAGAGACCTGATGATCCAGATTGCAGAAAAAACCGCGGTGCAGCCCAGCGAGCCTACCAGCGCCCATCGGGTGAACAAAAGTTCGCGATCTGTCTGCATTTCTACAGGGTGGCCTTTTGGAGGGTCATCCAGTATCCGTGAGCCGGGAGATCTTGGCCTGACATGATGGGCAGCGCTCAGATGCAGTCTTCTGCACGACTCCGCATTGCGGGCACGTCCAGATGACCTGTACGGTTTCGTCCAGGAAAGAGTAGCGACTCTCAATGTCGTCCGGGGTCAACAGACCAGCGGCTACGAGTTTGTAAAAAAGGCTTTGCAAGCCTCTGGCCGTGATCCGGTACTTCTGCATCAAGGAAGAATCATCCAGTCCCTGCTGGATGCTTTCCAGCGCGTCCTTGGCGCTTATCAGCCGCTTAGGCATCTACCCCCCGATTCTCGTCCATGTTAACTTATGTGGTTTTCGTGCGAATTGAGACATCTGCCCGTTTGAAAGCAACCAGGGGCTGCGGATACCCCTCTGCCTGGATCGCGTTGAGGGGGCTCACTCCGCTTCAGATGGGAAGCGGTTCGTTCCAGACCAGCTCGCACGCGGCCTTGAAACAACACGTTCCTTGGACATATGCCGCTTCTTCCCTATTCTTGGGCAGAAGCCCCGTCTCTCTACCAAACTCGATCACGATGCCTTCGGGCGTCCCGATATACCAGGCCTCGAACTCGTGGCCCTGGGCGCACCGCACTTCTTTTTTCATCGCTGTGGATTCCGAGATTCGGATTTTCATGGCGACCGCTCCTCGCTCAGTGAGCGGATACACAGACAGCTCACGTCTATACGTTCATTTCTTTAGCACGCCCGCAGGTCACAGGCAAGGTGGACCAGAGAACCTGTCGCGCGGACTGTTCATAGAGAAATCGAAAAGAATTCGAACGCGTTTCGTTTCAGAATAAGTGCCAGACGTTCTTCCGTCAAGCCAAGGCCGCCAATCCTTTTCAGCTCGCGATCCCACGCGTAGGGGATTTGAGGAAAATCCGTCCCGTACATCACCCGCTCGGGTCGGAATTCAACGAGCTGCGGCAGATTTTCGACCGGCAGATAGTCCGCAAGCATCATTGCCGTATCGAGCCACAGGTTGTCGTGTTTTTCCAAAAGTCCACGGTACGTAGCAAATTCGCCTGCTCCCAGATGCGGTACACACACTTTGAGCCTGGGATAACTCCGGAGGATTTCCTCCAAATGGTCTGAGCGACAGATCAGGTACGGATCCACCGGGTAGGCAAAATGTGGATTCTTAGGCTCGCGGCCCACGTGCATCACCAGAGGCTGTTGGTGCGCCTCGCAGACCTCGCATATCTCGAACATTGCCTCGCTGTCCATGCGGAAGCCTTGAACATGCGCATGAAGTTTCACTCCCTTGAGCCCCAGGGAGAATGCGTCCTCAAGGATAACCCGAGCATCGGGCTCTCCAGGAAAGACTGTGGCGGTACCCGTGAGCTTGGGAAAGTCCCGCACAAGCCCTGCCATGTACTCGTTCAGATTCCGTGCAATACCGGGCTTGTGTGCGTAGTGAAGCCCCACGACATGATCGATCCCGCGGCTGAGAAGGAACCGAACCAGCTCCTCTGAACTCATCCTGTACCTGACGGGCCAACCGTATTGATCGAACCACTGCCGAATTGCGCTGAAGATCCCGTCGGGAAAGAGGTGCACGTGAGCATCCACAACAGGGGGAAGCGAAGCCGGTACGGCCTCGCCTTCCAAGTCGTTGAGCGCCGGGAGAGACATGTCAACCATAAGGGTTTTGCTTCCTTGCAGGCTCTTTCGGAAAGAACTTGACAGCCGCGAAGAGGTAAGTAATGATCACTCACCACTCGCGGCAGAAGAATTTTATCTCATTCCATTGTCCTTTCACAAGGCATTCATCAACGAACCGGGAGGTAAGCAGGCACTCCTTACCGTCCCGCCGCCCCATCCGATATCAGGAGGGAAGACCAGATGCCTGAACAATGCGTCATCGTAAGCGCGAAACGAACGCCGTTCGGCCGATATCTCGGATCATTGTCGGAAATGGAGCCTCTGGACGTCGCGGCGCACGCGGGACGAGCGGCTCTGACCGCACCGGGAAAAGATCTGTCGGCCGAGATCGACCAGATCTTTGTCGGTAACTGCATTCCGTCATGCTTTGAGACCGGCTCCGTCACTGGCCGCCAGATCGGTTTGAAGCTTGGCGTGGATCGCTTCACCATCACTGTGGACACCGCGTGCTGCTCGCCGCTGACTGCGTTGCGCATGGCTCTATGGGGATTGCGGCTCGGCGAGTACTCTTCCTCTCTGGTGATTGGTGTTGAAGCCATGAGCCGCGTTCCACACATATCCCGGCAGCTCAGGAACGGTGTGCGCATCGGGGAAGTCAAGCTGACTGACCAGATTTATCCCATCGGGTATCCCGGATACAATCCGGTGTCTGTGGATGCGTCCGACGGCGCGGAAAAATATGAGATTCCCAAAAGGATGCTCGACTCGTGGGCCATGGGGTCTCACCGGAAATGGGCACAGGCCCAAGCCGAGGGCAAGTTTGTTGACGAGCTCGCGCCGATCATGGCCACGAAGAAAGGCAACGCATTCCTGTTTGCCGGTGACGAATCCCCTCGGCCCGACAGCACCTTGGCAGCCATTGAGCAGCTCCCGGTAGTGTTCGGCGCAAAGACCACGACGGCGGGAAATGCCCCCGGGCTCAATGACGGCGCGTCCGCGGTGGTCATCATGACCGAATCCCGTGCCAAGTCACTGGGTTTGGAACCGCTCGCAACCATTGTGGAAATGGCAGGCGAGACCGATATGCCATTCGGCATCTCGTGGATCCCCGCACTCACCATCCGTAAAGTCCTTTCCAAAGCATCGCTACAATTGGATCAGCTCGATCTCATTGAAATCAACGAGGCCTTTGCGGCCATGCCCCTGGTGAGCACCAAAATCCTGGCTGATGGCAATACGGAAATCTGGCACGGTCTTCTGCAAAAGACCAATGTGAATGGAGGCGCGATAGCCATTGGCCATCCAGTGGGCGCGTCCGGGTTGCGTATCCTGATGACCATGATGTATGAGCTCCGCCGCCGTGGAGGAGGCCTTGGGGTGGCTGCAATATGTGGCGGCCTGACTCAGGGCGAAGCAGCGATCGTTCGGGCCTGACAAAGGGAGGAACTGCAATGCCGGAAGTCAAATACTATCTTGATACAGAAAGTAGAGTGGCTAGGTTCGTAATCGACACGGCCGGACCGGTTAACAGCATCGGCCAGCAATTCATGACCGACCTGGAAAAAGCCACACTACAAGCCAACAGAGATAATGTCCGAGGCGTTATCATCGTTTCGGGCAAGAAGAAGAGCTTCCTGGACGGTGCAAACCTTCGGGAAATCATGACCGACGCAACGCCCCAACTGATCAGGATCACGCTTCGGCGCTTTCACGACTGTCTCGCGACCCTTGCCAAGAGCCCGTTTCCGGTAGTGGCTATCCTCGATGGCCAGACAGCGTTGGGCGGCGGCTTTGAGCTTCTCCTATGGGGCTGCGATCAGGTCTTCACAACAGCCGATTCTCGCTTTGGCCTCCCGGAGGTGAGTGTGGGGCTCTTCCCTGCCGGAGGAGGAACTCAGGTGCTCCGCCGGGTGGTAGGTTTCAAGACCGCGGTGGATATGATAACCAGCGCACGCGTCAGCTCCGCAGAGACCTTTGCCCAGACCGGTCTCGTAACCATTTGCCCTTCTGCCGAACTTGAATCCCGCGCGAAGGAGTGGATCGAATCCCATCAGGGCATCATGAACCACATCTACGATCCGGCACACGTTGAGCCGGACCAGCGATCGGACGAAGAAAATCAAAAGATCATCAATCAAGCGTACTTCAAGGCTTCGATCTGTCCTCATCGGCCCTATTTGCGGGCCGCTGTGCAGTCCATGGAGGCCGGCCTCAAGCTGCCCCTCGAGGAAGCGCTCCGTAACGACCTCGACCTGTTCGTGTCCCTGTTTGAATCTCCGAATACCAAGAACAAAATCGATTTCTTTTTCCTGGCGACAAGCCTGGGGCCTCGGCTCGTCAAAGCAGATCCGCGCAAAGCGGTCAAGGTGGATTCGCTCGCGGTGATCGGTGCGGGCCTGATGGGGAGAGGCATCGCACAGGTAGCGGCCGAGAGAGGTATCAAAGCGCTGCTCATCGATGTGGATGAAGCCGCCACTCAGGCCGCGGTGCAAGAGATCGACAAGACTCTGGAGGGCCTTGTTTCCAAAGGAAGGTGGCCGAGGAGCCGCAAAGACAAGGTCATGGCCAATTTGGAAGCGAGCACCGACTACGGTCGGCTCCGGGATGTGCCTCTGGTAATAGAGTGCGTATTCGAGGACCTCCCCCTGAAGCAGAAGATTCTGGCACGAGTTCAGGAAGCAAACCCTGAAGTAATCTTTGCGTCGAACACTTCTACGCTGCCCATGGCAGAGATTTCGGCGAATTCAGCCCGGCCGGAACAGGTAGTGGGTATGCACTTCTTTTCGCCCGTGCCTTTGATGCCACTCCTGGAAGTCATCCGAGGCCCCCGCAGCAGTGCGGCAGCAGTCGCGACCGCGGTCACCGTGGGAAGAGCCATCGGCAAGACCGTAATTGGCGTCAACGACGGGCCTGGTTTTTACACCAGTCGAACCTTCGCCACATTCGTGAACAACGGTTTCTGGTTGGCTGAACGGGGTGTTTTGCCTTGGGATGTGGATCTCATGGCGCTTCAGGCCGGCTTCCCTCAAGGACCTCTTAATGTGTACGGCACTACGGGCGGAAATGTAATCTTTCATGCAGGCTCATTCATGGCCGGCCGGTTCCCGGAACGCATGAAGTTACCCGAAAGTTTGAAAAGGCTTCACGATGCCGGATATGTGGGCCTGGGAAAACCGGCCTTTTACCTTGACCATCGGAACATGATTCGGGACGAATCCGTCATGGAGCACATAGTCCGGACCGAAGGCGTTCCCATACCAAATCAGGATGAGGTTCAGGACATCTTGCTGCTGGGTATGTGCAATGAGGCTTTCTGGTGCATGAGTGACGGTGTGCTCCCCGACTACTACAGTATGGACCTGGGCGCGATCTTGGGTATCGGCTTTCCTGACTGCTGGCACGGACCCGCTCGCTACGTGAGCCTCCGGGGAGTGAAAGCGGTGAGGGCGCGCCTCCAGGAGCTTTCCGACCGTTTCCAAATGCCTGGCCTGAAGCCGGCTCCTGAATTCGATCAGCTTGTAGCCTGCGGTCTTGACCGCTCCCTCATTTGAGCCAACGGCGGCAGAGAATGAAAGCTGAATCACTGAAACAGACTGCGAACATGGCAGACGTGGAGTACCATATTAAGCCAGAAGTGCGGAAAAGGCGCTTCCCTCCAGGCCGAATCAAGATTGTGGAAGCGCTCAAGAGCTTGTTGGCCGAGAAAGAATTCGGCGCCGTCACCACCGCGGAGATCGCTCGTACCGCGGGCGTAACCGAGGCCCTGATCTACAAGTATTTTGATGACAAGCGAGACTTGCTTCATCAAGTTCTGGCTGAATACATGGAATTCTATGTCTCGCGTGCGGAGCCGGTGCTCAAGGGAATCAAGGGCCCCCTGAATAAGCTGCGGAAGGTGATTTGGTTACACATCCATATGTATTCAAGGGACCGCGTCTTTGCGAAAATCCTCCTGCTTGAGGTAAGGAGCTTCCCCGATTATTTTCGGAGCGACGCGTACCAGATTATGAAAAGGTACAGGAAGATCATCCTGGAGATCATCAAGGCCGGCGCAAGAACAGGAGATATACGATCAGATGTGCCGCCTTCCGTCATTCGTGATCTGGTCCTGGGTGCCATTGAGCAGGTGTGCCTTCCCGGAGTGATCTTCAATCAGGAAATATCAGCTGACTCGCTCAGTGAAAATCTCTGCGAGCTGATTTTCAGAGGGATCGCGGCTGATCGGGCATGACTTGGGCATCTGAGAGCCTGAATTCAGGGAGAAGAGCCGATGGAGATCTTGCCATACACTGAGGAACATCGAATCTTCAGACAAGCAGTCCGCAAGTTTTGCGAAAGAGAAGTCGTTCCGCATGTCGACGAATGGGAAGAAGCTGGCATCGTGCCGAAAAGTGTCTGGAAAAGGATGGGCGAGCAGGGCTTCCTGTGCATGCAGGTCCCTGAAGAATACGGCGGCATGGGCGCGGACTTCCTCTATTCGGCGATCCTCCTGGAAGAACTCCTGAAAACTAACCATTTCGGTCTGGCCGCGAACCTTCACAGCGATGTCGTGGTTCCGTACATCACGGCTTATGCCTCCGAAGAACTCAAGCACAAGTACCTGCCAGGCTGCATCTCCGGCGACATAATCACTGCAATAGCAATGACCGAGCCCAATGCAGGGAGCGACCTCGCGGGCATGAGGACCACCGCGGTGCAGGACGGGGACCAAGTTGTTATCAACGGACAAAAGACCTTCATCAGTAATGGCATTAATTGCGACCTGCTCGTGCTGGCTGCGAAGGATCCCTCTATCAAGGATCCTCATCGGGCAGTCAGTCTGTATCTTGTAGAAGCCGACACTCCGGGATTCGAGAAAGGGAAGAAAATCAAAAAGATCGGCTGGCACAGCCAGGACACGGCCGAGCTTTTCTTCAATGATTGTCGGATCCCAGCAGCGAACCGCTTGGGCGCACCAGGGTCCGGCTTTGTTCAACTCATGGAAAAACTCCAACAGGAGCGGCTGGTTTGTGCCATTATGGCAGTCGCGTTTGTTGAAAACATTCTGGAGATGACTATCCGGTACTGCAAGGAGCGGACAGCTTTCGGCAGGCCCATATCCCAGTTCCAGCACATCCAGTTTAGGCTGGTGGAGATGTCAACAGAAGTGAAGATGGGCCGTACCTTCGTGGATAAGCTCACTGTCGACCACATGGAGGGCCGAAACATAATCGTCGAGGTGTCCATGGCGAAGTACTGGACCACCGAAATGGCCAAACGGGTTATCGATGGCTGCCTCCAACTCCACGGCGGTTATGGTTACTGTGAAGAATACCCTGTGGCCCGTGCCTGGAGAGATGTGCGAGTCATGTCGATCTTTGCAGGCACCAACGAGATCATGAAAGGCATCGCAGCCAAGTTCATGGGGCTATAAGCGGAGCGCGAAAACCCGGAAGTGTTTGAAGAAGAGGGCGGGGAAGGCCCTTCAAATCCCCCCAACCCCCCTTTAGTAAAGGGGGGCAAGGGGGGATTTCCCGCACCCCTCCCCCAAAAACTTCCAGTTTCGGTGTCCACTGCTGCTCCGCGTATGCGGGCCTGGTGCCACGGATGTGCCGAAGGCTCATCCGTGCTTAGCCGAATCCCACAGGACTCAGGGGACCCGCGTAACGCCAGACCTTCACAAAGTGATTCTTACATCTCATTATGGCACAAAACGACTCTGAGACAGGTGACGCATCATGTCCGAGGCATTGAAAGGACTCAAAGTTCTGGACCTGAGCATGAATCTTCCCGGACCGTACATGACGTGGCTTCTTGCCACTCTGGGTGCGGAAGTGGTCAAGGTCGAGAATCCGGTCGGTGGAGACTACGCCCGTTTCCTGGGCCCTGGAAGCGATGAAACCAATCCTTTCTTCGAAGCGGTCAATCGCAATAAGAAGAGCCTTACGCTTAACCTGAAGCATCCGGAAGGTCTCCGCATCTTCTTGGACCTGCTCCGGACATACGACGTTATCGTGGAAGGTTTCAGGCCCGGGACCATGGAGCGGCTCGGACTCGGGTACGAAACCACAAGCAAGATACAACCGCGGCTTATTCATGTCTCCATATCGGGGTACGGCCAGGGCGGACCGTATCGACTGCGGGCAGGCCACGATCTCAATTACCTTTCCCTTGCCGGCGTCATTCACATGACCGGCACACAAGAAGGCCAACCGTGCATTCCCGGCATCCAAATCGCGGATCTCGCCGGTGGGAGCCTCATGGCCTTATCAGGGCTGCTGGCCGCGGTGATTCAGCGCGAGCATACCGGCAAGGGCCAGTACGTGGATGTATCGATGTTTCACGGATCGTTGTCTCTCGCCACCATGATTTTCGGCGGAGTGGAGGCGGGCATGGAACAGCCGGCTCCCGGCAGCATGTTCCTCACAGGACGATTTCCGTGCTACGGGTTGTACCTCACAAAGGACGGCCGATACATGTCCTTGGGCGCTCTGGAATTCAAATTCTGGGATAACTTCTGCAAGGCGCTCAATCGGCCGGATCTGGTCGCAGGCCAGTTCGGCGGCCCTGAGATCATCGAGGAGATCCGTCGCATCTTTGCCGAACGCACGCAGCAAGATTGGGTTACGTTCATGAAGAACCACGACTGCTGCTGCGAGCCTGTGGTAGCGTTGACAGAGGCCGTAGAATCGGAAATCGTGCTCGCCCGAGACATGATCACCAAGGGGGCAGGTGCGAGGCGCTATCTGGCAACGCCTTTTAGGCTATCGGAATCCCCTCCGCCGCGGGAAGAGGCTCCAGCCCCGCGCCTTGGAGAGCACACCCACGAAGTGCTCTCAGCCATAGGCGTATCCGAGACGCAAAGGGAGTCGCTTGCTCGTCAAGGTGTGATCTGAATAACCAGAGAATTGCGCCATCCGGTAATCAGGAACAGGGAACGTCGCGGCACTCGTACCCGCCGAACAGCTCCTGCTGAAAAGCACGTTCCCTACACTCGATTTCGTCATCAGTCATTTCAGTCAACAGGCCCGGATAGTAGTCCACGATCGTCTCATCCGGACTTGTCGTATGTCCGATCCGGACAGTGTCGGGGCTGAATTCATCAGGCGCCTGAGAGTTCATTGGGAACCTCCTGACATCGGTGTTGTCGCTTCCTCCTCTATCTCATCTTGATGCACGAAATCCTTTTGCGATTCATACCGGCTCGCTTTCAGAAGGTGAAGGTGACACTGTAACCAAGGCAACACTGACCTGGTGCCCAGGTCAGTGGCACCCAGCATCCAATCAATAT
>JBMOME010000231.1:0-7652 GCA_049323095.1 Thermodesulfobacteriota bacterium | reverse complement strand
AAGAAGCCCTTGTGCCATTATCCCTTCACCTCGTTGGTGATAGATTCCGTGTGCAAAACGAATTCTATCCTCTTGATCCCTCAAGAACAACGAGGTTTTTTACTTTCTTTGACCCGCGATCTAGGCTTTGTGCCTCTGTACGGACCGGATGCTGTGGGAAAGCTTCAAACAGAGGGCTTCCAGCTATATGGTCGCACGGATGCAGGCTTATCCATCTTGTCTCCGCGCGATCCGGGCAACCTGCTTCTAGCGCCGATCAATGGCGAGACGCAGCGCGGTGAAATAAAACTTATTCGTCTTTCGCCTGACGACGAACTCTTTCGAACACTGAGCAGCCAGCCGGCTTGGCCCCGTGCTCGTAGGAATATTCCTCCAGGTGGGAGCAAGACTTTCGGGAATTTATCATTTTTCAGGCCAAATTTGGCCGGCGGCGCGATCTACCGCACGGCAGGTGAAGACCACGACAGCCGTTTCACAGCGGATTTCTTCGTTCCGATCCCATTGAGCAGTTCCTCCGCGCTCTTTTTCGAATCGAGGGCAGAGTATCAGGACCTATTTTCACGCCTGCGTGGTCCGCTCGATCATCGATTGGACCTGGGTTTCGGGCTCGGGTGGCGCAAAGTGTCCGAAATCGGGGTCATGTTTGGCACTAATGTTTTCTGGGATACTTCGCGCTTTTATGGAGATTGGTATTCCTCGCCCGGGTGGGGGCTTGAGATGGCGATCTACGGGGCCGGCGGAATGTGGGACGTCATGCTCAACTTTTACCGGGGCGGCGGCATCGATCTCCAGACCGGCTTCACCTTTCCCATCTGGGAAGATCGTCTGGACATGCGGATTTTCGCAGAAAAGTATCGCTTCTTTGACGGGGAGTTTATTCTGGGTTCGAAAGGCGGAGTGGAGATTTCGTCGCCCAATCGTTTGCTTTCGGTTTCCTACGAACTCGGGCAGGACAGCAGATATCCCGAATATCATGCCATTGCGTGCTCGCTAACAGTCCCGTTTAGCCTGGAAAAAGTCTTTTCCGGGAAGAACCCTTTTGAGTTTCCCGTGCGCCCCGACCCGGACATTCGTTATTCGGAGCGGTTAAAGGCTCAGGGCGTGAAACGGGCGTGGCGCCAGCCCGGCACCGTGGTTGAGGCCAGGAGTACCCCTCAAGGTGAGCGCTGGACCACACCCGGCAAGTTGAGTGACACGATTTTGTGGTCCACGAAGCGCGATGCCAAGACCTGCAGCGCTTCCAACGAAGATGCCAAGACCTGCCGCAAGCCCAAGGATTGCTCATGCGAGCAGCCCAAGAAAGAGGAAGAAGAGCGGAGCCTGGGAAGCTCGTTGCTCTCCTGGATGCTGGGAACGAAAACGGGAGGCACTATCTTGGCCGTGGGAGCGACCTGTTTGGCCGGCGACTACGCATATCGGAATGCGTTCGGGCCCTTTGAAATTGAACCGTACGAAGTGGAACGCATCAAACAAGAGATGCCGAAGAAACAACGAAGGAAGTAAGCGCCCGCAGGACGAGACTGCGCTAGAACTACGATCCCAACCAAGATCGCGCCACCATGAAAGAAAAGGATTTCGGCTGGGTGGCCCCGACGTTATACGTCGGGGTCGCGAAGCGACAGGAGGCTACTGCGACAACACTCCATTTCTAGCATATATAGACGCGATGAGATGATTGAGAGAATAAACCTCCTGTGCCTTCGGCATCGGGATCCCGCGTCCCGCGGGAACGTCCCGGCCACCCTTCCATAGAGGCACGATGGTCCCAGCACCATGACTTTTGAGAAAGCATAAGGACGCTGGTCGCTATTGATCACCTGCCATGTCCAAGACTGAGCTAACATCGTGGAGCCCCACCGAAGTCCACTGTCTGGCCAGCTTCCGGGCCAATGAAATACCCACCTCATTTGTCCTGGACGACCGCGAAATGAAGGTTCGCACCATCCTCAACTCCTGGCGTGAACCGGAATACCTGTGTTTCACGGTAGAAACGGTCGATGGCAGAATATTTGGGCTGCGCCATCACGAATACGACGATTGGTGGCAGGTGAGAGAAGCGGTAAAGGGTCGATAAGACATGGTACGGGCCGTGGTGGCGATTCTCCTTGTTATGGCTTGGTGAATGAGCTAATTAAGGCGCAACGCCCAGTTGACGGGAAGTAGCGTGCCCGGTACGCTCATTCAACGAAATGCATGAGTCTAAGACATGGCGAAGTGCAGACTTCAGAGAATATGCGGTAGAGAGGCTGATGAGAATACTGGCGACGGTTTGTGTATTCTCCACTCAGTAAACCTGGACAAAGACAGAAGGGCCTTTGATGAGGCGCTTCAACTACATCGCAGGGAATTGGGATCTAATTTCTCCTACTTTGTTTTTCCGGCATATGCGGATTTCGGCGAGGGTAATTTCAGTGACGCAACGTTCCGTGGAGCAACATTCACGGATGAGGCCAATTTCATGGGGGCCAGTTTCGACGGGATTACGGATTTTCGACAAGTGACTTTCGGTGAAGAATTGGTATCTTTTCGAGGTGCCAAGCTCACCGACGTAAGTTTCGAAGGAGTTAATTTTCCCTGCTGCCCTGATTTCGCGAACACCCAATTTGAAGGAGAGGCCAATTTCTCATTGGCAAAGTTTGCAAAAGGTGTCAATTTACACAGCGGAGAGTTCGATGGCACTGCACTTTTCCGCGATACCGTATTTGGCGGAAGAAGTCTATTTACCGAGGTCACGTTCAAAGGACAGGCGATTCTTTTTAGTGCCATATTCACCGAACGGCCCGATTTCTTGCGCGCCAGGTTTGGTAAAGGTGCCGATTTTCAGTGGGCTAGGTTTCATCGGGGCGCTAGATTCGCCAAGGCGCAATTTGGCGAACTGGCCGACTTCGGTTTGAGCAATTTCACCGGAGACGCCGACTTTGGTTCCGCCGAGTTTACTCAAGGTGCCGACTTCCACGGCGCCACCTTTTCTGAAGGGGGGAATTTCATCGACACCAAGTTCGCCGGGCCTAGCAATTTCTCTAGCGCTGAATTTTTGGGAAGAATGTTCTTTGCGTCAAACGACAAGGATGTTCCTATCTTTTCCGGCGTGGAAATTGACTTTAGGTCCGTTTACATTAATCCGCTTGATGTACTCATCATCCATGACGCAGACCTACGAAGGTGTAAATTCCAAGGCACGGATCTACGCAAGGCTGCGATTACCGGTGTACGGTGGTCGCCGATTCCTTTCTCCGAAACCTTTTGCAGGCATCTTTGTTTATGCCAAAGAACAGGAACTCGTTTTTGTCGCCTTGGTGTTTATGATGAGATTTCCCCTTTATCGCTAGAGCAAACCCGTTCGTGGTCTCATATTGAGCGCCAATACCGCGAACTCAAACAGAACTACGAAGACCGAAGGGACTACGAACGTGCGGGTGATTTTCACTACGGCGAAAAAGAGGCACGCAGAAACAAGGAGAATCGAGATACTCCACCTGGGCTTCGCTTGTGGTTGACATTATACTGGTTGGTAAGCGGGTACGGTGAACGCTATTGGCGGCCACTCCTGTGGGCGCTTGTTCTTCTTCTGGTATCTACATACTGTTATATTCAATGGGATCTGCTGCACCTTAAAGTTAAAGGGCCCTTCGCAGACCGCATCATTCATTGGTGGGATGCTGGACTCTATAGTCTGAGAGTCATGACCCTTCTCAAGCCCAGCAATTTCGATCCTGTTCTGTTTTGGGGGCATTTGATCTATGTGGCGCAAAGCCTCTTAGGCCCTCTCCTACTTGGTCTTTTCGCTCTGGCTCTCAGGCAACGGCTGAAGAGATGACGGCCCAGGAATTGAATGGGTCGCCCATGCGAACAGGAGTCGGCCAAGTTACGGCTCCGCTCAACTTCACAATTTGCTATCGACAGAAGCATATCTCAGCGCGGGCTCCTGGGCAAATGAAACTGAGGCCTGTGTCCGAATAAGGAAAACGCTCTTGCTTCTAAGGAGATATGCGATTAGAATTGGACCGAGAGGTGATCTTGATGGAACTGGCGTTCGAAGCAGAGGTTTGGTCTGAGAGAGGCAAATTCGTTGCCCGTGCGAATCCTCTGAATGTTATGTCTTGTGGGGACACTCGAAAGGAAGCCGAGGAATCTCTTCTGGAAGCAGTTGAGCTTTTCTTGGAAACGGCCCAGGAAATGGGGACCCTTGACGACGTTCTTGCTGAAGCGGGGTATGCCCCTCTTGAGGGCAAATGGGTGGTTTTGAGTAAGCCCGAACGCCGCGAAATGGTCCTGAGTATCTAGTCGTGCCGCGCCTTGTCCCGGTACACTGGCGAGAACTCGAGAAGATTGTTCTCCGTCTCGGACTTAAATTCGCGAGGCAGAAGGGAAGCCATAGATCCTACGTCAGGAGCGGGCTGTCACGACCCGTCATCATACCGGTAAGATCGGACATCCCGGTTTCAATCATAAGAAATATCATGGACACGTTGGGTATATCGAGAGAAGAATACTTTCGATTGCTCCAAGATTAGGCTTTCGGGGCACGATCTGGTGGAATTGTGCGATCTGCTCCGGACTGGATTCCGGCTTCCGGCGGAATGACGGAAGCGCAGCCCGGCCAACGCCGGACCGGTTGCACGCAGCAACCGGCGACGGTTTCCTCACCGAAGTAGGACCGGCATCTTGCCGGTCCCCGGCGGACGCGGATGGGGCACCCAACTGACGAAATACCCCCCTGAATGACCGGCAAGATGCCGGTCCTACTGAAGCCCTTCATTCCACCCCGAGTAGCAGGCTTGCTCACGTAATTTAATGCCAAAGCCGTTTTTCGATTTTCCTCTTGACTCGGGGTCGCGTGCGTCTATAATAACGTGTTTATGAGCTCAAGCCTCACAGATCTTACGTCCCATTTCCTCGCTAAACAGGCGGACACCCGCTCTTTGTGCTCGCCCGGGGACCGCGGTTCCTTCCGGAATTTCGCTTACTATTATGGCTGGTGGTGGCCCTATCGATCCGCGGTGGGAGGTAGTGCGTAGAGTCTGAGCCTCAGAGCAACCTGAATCGATAAGCCCACCGTGGATAACATCCCGGTGGGTTTTTTGTTTTTTTATCGCCCGGAGGTGGCACATGCCCACGTTAAGAGTTGTGAGCAGAGAACGACTGGCCGACATGGAAACGCCGGTTTCGGCATATCTGAAATTGTGCCGGGAACGGCCCGATTCGTTCCTGTTGGAAAGTGTGGAAACCAAAGACATCACGGGACGTTACTCCATCGTAGCGTGCGACCCCATATCCGGCCTGCAATTGGAGCAGGACAAACTCCTCTGGTGGGATAAAGACCAAAGCAAGGAACTGCCGGCTTCTCAGTTTTTCGATCTTATCCGTTCGCACGCGAAGAACTTCGTGTGCGAGCCGTTTTCGCAAATGCCTGCGGTAGGCTCGCTCATGGGATTTGTGGGGTACGATGCGGTGCGGCTCATCGAGCGGCTTCCCGGAGCGCGACCGCTGTCCCTGCCCGTTGCGCGGCTGGTTTTTCCTTCTCGTTTTGTGGTTTTCGATCATCGGCGTAAGGTGATGATCCTCCTTGCGATCGACACGGACGAGTCCGCGTGCGCGGCCAAAGTCGATGACATGGAACAGGCCCTGAAGCAGCCGCTGCTGCTGTCCGCTCGGCCGGGCAAGATCGCTGTGGAAGCCCCGCCGCGTGAACGTTTCTACGAAGCGGTCAAAACAGGCCAGGAATACATAAAAGCCGGAGACATTTTCCAGGTCGTGCTCTCCGACGATTTTGGAGGCGAAACCGACCTGGATCCGTTTGAAGTGTATCGCCGCCTGCGTGTCAGGAGCCCTTCCCCTTACATGTTTTTCCTGGATTTCGGCGAATACAAGCTCATCGGTTCGTCGCCGGAGACGCTCGTCAAGGTGGATCGCGGGATCGTGACGGTGCGGCCGATCGCGGGGACACGGGGCCGCTCAGACGATCCCCGCAGGGACAAGGAGCTTGAAAAGGAGATGATGAGCTCTGAAAAAGAGCTTGCCGAACACATCATGCTCGTGGACTTGGGCCGCAACGATGTGGGCCGGGTCAGCCAATACGGCACCGTAACCGTGGACCCGTACATGTCTGTGGAGCGGTACAGCCACGTGATGCATGTGGTGTCCCAGGTGCAGGGCGTGCTTCGGGAAGATGCAGATGCGGTGGATGCATTCATAGCGGGGTTTCCTGCGGGGACTGTTTCGGGAGCTCCGAAAGTGCGAGCCATGGAGATCATCGACGAGTTGGAGCAGGTCGGCCGCGGTCCGTACGCAGGCGCGGTCGGCTATTTCGGCCCGAACGGCCGCATGGACACGTGCATCGCGATTCGCACCGTGCTGTTCCAGGGCGATCGTTTCACGGTGCGGGTAGGAGCGGGGATCGTGGCAGATTCCGTTCCTGAGATGGAATACAAAGAAATCCAAAACAAGGCTGCGCAGAGCATTTTTGCGCTCCAGGCCGCGGCCAAGGGGGAATTATGATCCAGGAAGCTCTAGCAAAGGCTGTGGGAGGCACTGACCTCTCAGAAGTAGAAATGATGCAGGTGATGGACGAAGTCACCGAAGGCAAAGCCACGCAGGCGCAGATTGGCGCGCTGTTGATTGCCCTGCGCATGAAGGGTGAAAGCGTTGATGAGATCACCGGCGCAGCCAGAGTCATGCGCGCGAAGAGCATCAAAATCCCGGTGGGCAATTCCAATGTGTCTG
This sequence comes from Thermodesulfobacteriota bacterium, assembly GCA_049323095.1. GTDB lineage: Bacteria > Desulfobacterota > Desulfomonilia > Desulfomonilales > Desulfomonilaceae > VGSG01. Next base: position 929 of record JBMOME010000231.1, on the reverse strand, counting down.
TGGATCGGGATGAGATCAACTGGGACCGGGAGACCGTTGCGGACACCTGCGGCACAGGCGGAGACGGCACGAGGACTTTCAACGTATCCACCGCAACGGCCTTTGTGGTGGCCGGAGCAGGCGTGAAAGTGGCCAAACACGGCAACCGGTCGGTTTCCAGCCTATGTGGCAGCGCTGATGTGGTGGAAGCGCTTGGAGTGCCGCTGGACCTGACGCCGGAACAGGTTGGTGAATGCATCGACCGAGTTGGGATCGGGTTCTTGTATGCTCCGCTGCTGCATGGCGCGATGCGCCATGTTGCAGGGCCTCGCAGGGAAATAGGTCTGCGCACAATCTTCAACGTGCTCGGGCCGTTGACCAATCCCGCGGGCGCTTCAGTCCAGGTGCTTGGAGTTTATCGAGAAGATCTGACCGAGACCATGGCTCATGTGCTCTTGAAGCTGGGCTCTCGCAGCTCGTTCGTGGTGTTTGGCGACGGGAGCTACGACGAGATCAGCATTACCGGCCCCACGAAAGTCACGCGGCTCCACGAAGGCGAAATTTCCACATACACGCTCGTTCCCGAAGATGTGGGCCTGAAAAGAGCTCGCGCTGAAGAAATACGCGGCGGGGACGCGCCAGAGAACGCGTCCATTATCCTGAATATCCTCAACGGTCAGGATGGAGCTCGAAAGGACATGGTGTTGCTCAATGCCGCGGCTGCGCTGGTCGCGGCTGGGCGGGCAGGATCGATGCAGGACGGTGTAGGTCTGGCTTCGGAGGCCATAGATTCAGGAAAGGCGCTTGAGAAGCTCAACGGGTTGATTTCAGTGGCCACTGACTGCGCGTCCCGCAGCAAGAAGGCCGGTGGAGCAGGCATTTAGAAGCGGTTGCAAGAGTTAGGAGCTTTTGAAGAAGTGGCCGGGGAGGGCCTTTTTGCAAAAAGGCCC
>JBMOME010000230.1:0-7675 GCA_049323095.1 Thermodesulfobacteriota bacterium | reverse complement strand
AACTTCTATGTGCCTCTGGCATTTCGCCTTCCTGGAGAGGAAGACGAAATGCCAGAGGAATATAGAGTTTCTTGAAGGGGGCTTTGGGGGAAACTTCTTTACACAAAGAAGTTTCCCCCATGCTTTACTTCTTTGAAAGCCCACTGGTATAACGGAGGCCCCGATGCCGATCTTTGAGTTCGAGTGTTGTCGTTGCGGCAAGGAGTTCGAACGCCTGGTGTTCGCATCCGAGGAAGGTAGCGTGGCATGTCCTGAATGCGGGTCCAAGGAGACGAAAAAGGTCGTTTCCGTGTTTTCCTGTTCCGGCGTTGGCAAGGATATTGGCGGGTCCTGTGCGTCAAGTGGCTCAAAAGGCCATTCCTGAGGTTGACCTCGCGGCTGCCGTGTGCAGCCCTTCCAAATAGGAAATCTGCTGAAATATGGGGATACTTCGCCTCATTCTCGGATGCCGAGAATGAGGGCTAGTGTCTTCATATTTACCATCTCGCGGCCTTATTTCTTTGCTCCGCGTGCCCTGAGAAGCTCCACTATTTCTTTGTAGCCTCCCCTCCGGGCTCGTTCGAGTGCTGTCAGTCCAAGGGTATCCTGTGCCTTGACTTCAGCGCCCTTCTCCAGGAGCAGTCTCACCACATCCACATGACCTCTTGTGGCAGCCCACATAAGTGGCGTACGGCTCTTCATGTCCCTTGCATTCACATCAGCGCCCCTGTCCAGAACCAATTTCGCCCCGTCAACGCTACCTTGTTCCGCAGCCCACATAAGCACCGTAAAGTGATATTTGTCCTTTTCATTGAAGTCAGCTCCTTTGTCCAGGAGCAGTCGCACAATGCCCCAGTCACCATTCTTTGCCGGCCACCACAGCGGCGTCGCACCGTCCTTGACCTTCAGATTTGGATCAGCGCCCCTATCCAGGAGCAGCTTTACCACTTCCAAATAGCCCTTGCGTGTGGCGTTCCACAGGGCAGTCCCGCCCTCGTTGTTTTGAGCGTTGACATCAGCGCCTCCGCCTAGAAGCGCTTCCAGCACCTTTAAATTGCCTGCGTAGGCAGCCTCCATGAGCGCCGTGTCGCCTTCACCTGTTGCTGCGTTCACGTCAGCGCCCTTGTCCAAAAGCACTTCGATCACTGCAGGCTGACCTCCCCAGGCGGCAGCGATCAGGGCTGTGCCGCCCTCCGTGCTCCTAGCGTTGATATCCGCGCCTCTGTCCAAAAGGAGGTTCAGTACGGCCAAGTGACCGTAATGTGCAGCGAACATGAGTGGCGTGGCACCATCTTCGTCCTTTGCATTGACGTTGGCCCCCTTATTCAGAAGGCTTTCGACGAGACCGACATCTCCGTGCTCGGCTGCGTGTATAAGTTGTGTGTCGATTGGAGCTACATACACCGCGATCCCGGCCCACAGCAGGAGCGCCAGGATCAGAACCACGGGCAGCCACCATGTCATCGCTATCGGCGTGCGTCCAGTCTTCATGGCAGGTCCCCCGGTTCATGCTGCAAGAGCACGACGAAGGATAAGGTTTCGGGATAGATGGAGCGACAGCCCCTGTATTCTCATGGCCGTCAGAACGTCGTTCAACCTATTCTTTCAGTCTTGGTATCCATTAGGGGCGCCGCGCGGAATTATGCGCCGTTGACTATCCTTTATTCCGTCCGGATGGCAGGTGGTCGCGCCAATTACCGATTACCGGCCTTCTTGTAATGAGACTGCCAATGAGGAGGCATATCCAACTGCATCAAAAAGTATTTGTCTTTGCCGACGTCCTGACCCCAGTTGGAAGCCCACACCACTTTGGAACCGTCTCTGGCGATGGTGGCCTGAGTTTCCTCCCAATATGATTTCGTGGTGTTATGGATCTTGGCCAAATAGAAGACTTCCGGCCTTTGCCGAGACAATCTCACCAGGATAACGGAGCGGTCCAACCAGTTCTTGGCTGCCGCGTGCTGTGGGGCATAAGTGGAGATGACGGCATATCCAGGTGCATTACAAGAAATGTGGATGCCGCTTTTTAGTCCATGTGGAGAGGAATCGGCATAGAAGAGACGCAGCAGAGGAATGATATTGGATTTCTTGTAGTCATTGCCTTCGGTTACCGGTACGGTATCCCAGGCGAGAGGGATTAGGTCGACATGGTCCGTCCTGCTATTTTGCATGACGATGACTTCGTTGCCTTCGGCATCTAGGCCGACGTCCGCGTGAGCCGTGGCATACGCCAGTCGATGGAATTTGCGCAATTCTTTGTCAGCCAGATTCAGGCCACCGAGAGTCCTACAGCTAGGAGGCGAATCGGCATCAGCCCCCACCACTACCCAATTGCCCAAAGGCGACATCCCCACCCAATCCAACAGACCGGCTTCTCTTACCGGAATCTTGTACAGACCCAGGACCCGATCCTCTTGGCGATCCCAGGTGAAAATATAGCGTAACCGATAGTCGTCAGTGGTTCCCTGGAGACAGAGGGCCCAGAAGCGCAGGTCCTGGGATGGCTCTCCTTCTCCCTTGGTGGTGATACGATACAGATCGGTCTCGGAAGAAATAACCGGACCAAGGACAGGGTCTTGGGCAAAATCTTTCACTATCGTGAGTTGGCCGCTCTGCACATCCATTCGGATAATGCGGAAGGTCCGATGCTCTGTGCTTAAGCCCCAGATAATATTGGGGTCTTTCGGGTCCCACCTCGATTCGGCCAGGTCTAATTCCCTCACGAAATCGCCGCCTTGGTCATATGGAATAGACTGGGTTCGATAGACGCGCCAAGCTCCCGTGGCCGGTTCATGCAGGAGGATCATGGATTGATCGGCGTTGAATGGGTCGAATCGTGAATACTCGTGGCGCAGGCCGATACCCTGGGTTACCCGGGTGAGAATAGTGCCATAAGAGGGATCAAAAAAAGGCTGGCCGGCCGTTGGCACTGGCCTTGCGAGTTGCGGTTTAACCGGGTTTTGCTCTGCCAAGGGCTGAGGAACCTGCTGAAAAGCAAAGTTTGCGGGGTAATCGAGCCCCCAGGAAACAGAGGGTGGCAGAATAATCCCGACGAAGATCAAGACCCGGATAATGGAAAAGCGCAGACCCATAAAGCAATCCTCCCTGTTCCCTCTGGGTGAAGCCCTCTTCCTCGGGCCGAACCGGAACAAAACAAGGCGCTTCCAAGACTCAATCGCCGGAATCGCCCTGAACTTCAAGCGCTCCTTCCCTAATCACGTAATCGTTTAGTTACGCGGGGAAGGAGACTGTCATTGCGAGCGCAGCGAAGCAATCTCCAACTTTTAAAAGAGGGGATTGCTTCGTCCCCCGGATCGAGTCCGGGGTCCTCGCAATGACAGGTTAGATGCACTCGATTCCCCCGTGTAACAGGATCCTCCCCTAATCACGAAAATCAGAACATCGTGGGCTCTTTGAACTCGCCGAAAACCTGACGGAACACGTCAGCCATTTCGCCAACGGTTGCGTACGCCTTGCAGCATTCCACCAGCGCGGGCATCACGTTCTGCTTGGCTCGCGCGATCTGTTCCAGCGCCTTCAGAGTCCGCCCGACTTCAGCTTGGCTGCGTTCAGCTTTGACCTGCTTCAGGGCTTCGATCTGCCTTTCCTGGGTCGCGGCATCGTATTCGTGGAGTTCCACGTCAGGCTCGTGCTCCTCGTCCACGTATTTGTTGACCCCGATCTTTATGTATTCGCCTTTCTTCAGGCCGACTTCCCACTCGTACGCCTGCTGCGAGATCAGCCGCTGGACCGCGCCGGAAGAGACCGCCTGGACGATTCCGCCCATAGCCCGGATACGTTCACGCTCCTCTTGGATCTTCTCTTCCATCTGCTTGGTGAGGGTTTCGATGAAGTACGAGCCCGCAAGGGGATCCACCGTGTCCCGGAGCCCGATTTCATCCATGAGCAGCTCGCAGGTGCGAAGCGACAAGAGCGCAGCCCTGGGAGTGGGAATGGTAAACGCTTCGTCAAACGAGCAGAGCGCAGTGGTCTGTGCGCCTGCCAGCGCGGCTGCGAGCGCGTAGTATGCGCTTCGCATGATGTTGTTTTCAGGCTGGGCCTTTGTCAGGCCGAAGCCGCCTCCGCCGAACAGCCCACGAAGGTGCATGGATGAAGGATTCTTCGCGCCGTACTTCTCCCTAAGATTCATCGCCCAGAGTTTCCGTGCCGCGCGGAATTTGGCTACCTGCTCCCACAGGTTGCCGAATATATTGAAATTAAAGGTGATCTTTCGAGCCACATCGTCGATGGAAAGGCCGCGGGCGAGCGCCTCGTCGATATAGGCATTGCAGATTTCCAGCGCGAACCCGATCTCTTGCGCAGGATTGGCCCCGGATTCGCGGATGTGATACCCGCAGACCGAAACCGGGTTGCAGCGGGGCAGTGTGGTGATGGAATATTCGATGGTGTCGCCGATAAGGCGCACAGCATCCTGGACCGGATAGACCCATGCGCCTCGGCCGATCATTTCTTTAAGAATGTCGTTCTGTGGCGTTGCGCTGATGCGGCTGATGTCAAACCCGCGCTTCTCGGCCATGGCCTGATACATCGCGAGCATGACCGACGCCACCGCATTGATGGTCAGGCCGGAACCGATCTTGTCCAACTCGATGTCCGCAAACGCGATCTCGAAATCTCGCAGGGTGTCAACCGCCATGCCCACTCGGCCGACTTCACCGTCAGCCACCGGGTTATCAGAGTCGTAACCCATCTGCGTGGGTAGATCGAACGCGACGTTTAGGCCGGTTTGGCCGTGAGAAATGAGCAGCTTGAATCGCTCATTGGTCTCACGCGGAGTCCCGAAGCCGGAATACTGGCGGGTTGTCCACGCGCGGGAGCGGTACCCCTGAGGATGTATGCCACGAGTGAAAGGATATTCGCCCGGATCGGCCAGGTCCTTGGAGTACTCAAATCCGACTGCTTCCAGGTCTTCAGGCCAGTACCGCGCTTTGACCTCGATGCCGGATTGGAGCGTGACTTTCTGGATCGCGTCCTTGGAGTCCTTAATATACTTAGCTACGCCCATTGCGTGTCACCTTGCAGTGTTCAAATGATCCCGTCGCTCTTCAATACGTAGGATGCGGTGACTCCGCGTCCCGCGGAGGAACCGCATCGGTCGCGGTTTTGGTTCGATTGATGCAGTTCGCTTCGCTCACCACATCCTACCCGGGTTGGTCTAACTTCTAACAAACATAAAGAGTTCTCCCCAGAAGGGTGCCACGACCCCAACAAGGGTCGCCCCGGAATTCACTCTCTTCATATAATCCCATCGGCCTTCAGGGAATTCATCTCACTGCTCGATAGCCCCAGCTCATCGCCAAATACGCGTTCATTGTGCTCCCCAAACCGAGGCGGGAAGGAGAGTCGATAACCCGTCTCTTCCAGGAACTCCGTCCGGTGCGGCGGAGGCGCCAGCGTGAGTTCGAAGCCCGTTCTTTCGTCCTTTGCACGAACCAGCTTTTCCGCGACGAGCGGGTCGCGGGTCACTTCCTCAATGGTATTGATCTTGGAAGCAGCCACTCCGATCTGATTCATCATAGCTACCATTTGGTTGGTGGTTAGCGTCCGAGTAATCCCTGATATGGTCTCATTGAGGTTATTCACGTCCGCGATTCGGCCCGCATTATTCTTGTAGTCTTCCCGGTTCAGCGCGGAAAATTCCGGCAAAGCCGCCATTGCCCCGAACTGTTTGTCGTTTCCCACCGCGATGTACACGTATCCGTCGGACGTGGGATAAACCGACACCGGTGCAAAAAACTCATGGGTGTTGCCGCGACGGGAAATCCGCTTATCAAAAGCCGCTGTCATGGTGACCGGCACAGTGAGCCACGACGTGGTGCTCTCGAACATGGACATGTCTATCTTTGACCCGCGACTGGTTATGGCTCTGACGAAGAGCGCTTTCATGAGCAATCCGTAGCAATGCTCACTCGTACCCATGTCCGGAAGCGGAATGCCCACTACCTGCGGAGTTCCGTTCGGCTCGCCGGTAAGCTCCATGAGGCCGCCCCTGGCCTGCAAGATGGGATCGTACGCGGCTTCGTTGCTTTCCGGCCCAAAGCCTGTCACTCCAAGCCAAATGATGTCCTCTTTCGGGGACTTGAGCATCTCGTAGTCTACCCCAAGCTTCTTGTAGTTCTTGGGGAGCTGATTGGTCGCGAAGACATCGACGTTGAGTTCCCTGATGAGCCGAAGGAGCAGCTCCTGTCCTTTGGCCTCTGCCAAGTTAAGTGTTAGGGCCTGCTTCCCTGCGTTAATAGCCATGAAATAGCTGTTCATGCGCTCTTCGCCAGGGAGGAATGGATCGCCCACCAGGCGATTGGGATCGCCATACACCGGGTGTTCCAGGCGAATCACGCGACAGCCGTCCATCGCGAGCCGATAGGTGAGGTACGGCAAGACCGTAGCCTGCTCAAGAGATAGCACCGTGATATTCTTGAACAGATCCATCTGCTGGGCTCTCCTTCCAGAGGGGACAATGGTGTTGACAGTGGTAGGATGAGTGCCTATGATGGAAGCCCTGAAGGATACTGGTCCTCTGACATCACTTAATCTGAGATCAGCTGTCGTGTCAAGCCTGTTGCATTCCAACTCAGCGGTCTGATGACTAAACTCGTGCGTGCCGATCTTCGTGACTACTGCCGGAGTACCAATGCGCTTGCCTCCCTTTGAGTATCAGGCGTCAGCCACAATTGACGAGGCTTTGAAGATCAAGCGCGACCAGGGCGCCTCAGCGCAGATCTTAGCCGGCGGAACAGACCTGATCGTCAATCTCAAGCACAGGCTTTTCTCTCCCGCGACCGTAGTCAGTCTGAACAATATCGCGGAACTCAAGAAGATAGAGCTAATGCCCGATGCGCTGGTACTCGGGGCAGGGGCTTCGCTTGCCGCAATAGCGTCCCATCCCGCGGCGAACGAGCATTTCCCTATCCTGGTTAAGGCAATCAACTCGATCGGAGCCCTTGGAATCCAGCACTTTCGAGGGACGATCGGCGGCAACCTGCTCTTGCAGCCAAGGTGCATCTTCTACAACCAGTCTCATTATTGGCGCATGGGCAAAGGGCTCTGCCATCGGACTGGCGGCAAAGATTGTCTCGCTTTGGAAGGCTCTGATTCGTGCCATTCCATTTGCTCGGGTGACACCGTTCCTGTGCTGGTGGCACTTTCCGCGCAGCTCACCCTTGCGGGCAGCGGCGGGAAGCGTGTGGTCCCTCTGGCCGAATTCTTTACGGGGAAAGGCGAGAGCCCGTGGAACATGATGCCAGAGGAAATCCTCACCGAAATCCGCATACCGCTCCCGTGGGCGCTAATTTCGTGGTCGTATCAACGGCTGGCCTTGAGAGCGGCTGTTGATTTCCCGCTCGCGAATGCCGCGGCCGCCGCGATTGTGAAAAAGGGCAAAGTGGAGCATTTTCGTTTGGTGCTTTCTGCGCTGGGACCGGCTCCTATCGTTCTCCGTGAAGTAGAAGCCCGGGTGAAAGGAGCCGCCCCGAACCGGGAGATGCTCAATCAGGCACAGGAGGCGGCTGTCCGAGTAGCGGAAGGAGTTGTGGTGGCAAACGCGAGCACAGCGAAGGAATACCGTATTCAAATGGCGGGCGTACTCGCTCGCAGAGCGACTGCGGAAGCACTCGGATTGGCCTGAGGAACAGGGATCGCTGAAGGGATTGGAAATTCTATGAGCTTTTGGAAGAGT
>JBMOME010000229.1:0-7679 GCA_049323095.1 Thermodesulfobacteriota bacterium | reverse complement strand
CTCATCATCTTCCTCTTCGTCCCATTCCTCATCCTCGTCAACCTCGTCGTCCTTATCCCTGGGGGCTTGCATACTCAGAAAAGGCTGAGAGGCTTCCGGAACAGGGGGCGGAGTGTTTTCTTCGAGCGTCAGCCACAAATAATCCAGCATCTGATTCTCCCACGTGTGCAATTTAGGGGGGCGAGCGATACCCTCGCGACACCCAAGCCTAGCCCACGCTGCTGTGGGCCGCCTCCATTCCATTACCTAGCACGAAAGATCTTGTTCGTCACGCGGCCAAATTGTCCCTAATTTTGAATGCATAGCTCTGAGAGCCCGGACAATGCTCTCTCCGGCGCGCCAGGCTCCGTGCCCTCCCTGCCGGTCACATCCGGCAAGGCTCAGTAAGAGAGCGCTGTTCAGGTTATTTGGCTGCGTTGTCCTCGTCTACGTAACGCGCAAAGAACTCCTCCATAATGTGGTCCACGGTCTCTTGGTTCACGTGGAAATTCTCGCGACCTTCGGCAAAGATCGACCGTCCCATCATGGGCCGATAGATGGTGGCCATTTCAAACGCAGGGAAGTAATGCACGTTCGCGTGCCGTGATGCGAACTCGTCCGCGACCGCTCTCAGTGTTGACTTGGAATTACAGCTCGCGCTGATCACGTCTGCATCAGGACGAAACGTTGCCCACATATGAACAGGGGAAACCGTAACAATGATATGGCACCCAGGATTGTGCGCAGCCATGATGCGATGGATCTGCTCCAGGTTTTCCAGGTTCTCGTCATATCGGCTCACCCGGAACCGATAACGGCTCATGTCCCCGCCTTCGTTCACATATGGGCCCGAAGGAAGGCAAATTACCCAGTGATCGGCCGTACCTTCCCAGATTTCCGTGAGGCCGAGCGTGAGAATGAGTACCTCCGCGCTCTCCAAGGCCCTGCGCGAATGCACCAAATGGCGTCGAAAGTCGGCCTCAGCCTCCTCTATGGAATCGTACAGGATGATTCGCCGGTACGGATCCTGGATCTTTCCCGACTTCGGCGCGCACCACCAACGCAACGAAGGAGAACGACCTTCGAACGTGTACTCGAATATCTGCCTCATGGAAAACGTGTTGTAAGTTCGCTCCCACGCCGCGCTGGCATGTTTTGACGCGGGGTGGTGGATTTCTTCGGTAATGTACGAGAATCCCCGCTGAACCAGCACTGTCCTTATCTCCCGCGCAAAGCACGACCCCATGGACGCGATACGAGTCGATCTGGTGATCCTGAGACCGGGTGCTGGAGGCATGGGGTAACTACCGTCGGCCGGTGGGTTGTCGTACGACCCCGGCCAAACCTGCCAAGGCTCGAATCGGTGCACTGGATGAACGTCTGAACGGGCCATGCTTCTTACCTGGAATGACCTCTGCCGCAAAAAGGGTATTGATAGTTCGGCGCTGCCGCTTGGCGACACGGCTTAACGCGCCCTCATCAAGATAACTCCTAGTATACCAGGACGAGCATGTTTCGCGCGCGGAATGCTTACGAAAGCCACGCCGGTAGCTGATTTGGATCGATCAGGAATTAGGTTTTTCTACGAATGGTTGACCATTCTAACAAACTTTGGTAGAACACGGCTCAATCCAAGGGAATGCAGAATTACCGATTAACCTTCCACACCGTTTCATAAATACGACGATGGCGCTCACCAACGCGTAACAGTCGCATTCTATCTGAACTGATTGAATAAACGGAACACCGTTTCCGCCGTGGCCTGTTCCTCCCAGCCCCCGGGCCCAGGACCCCGTTTTGAGATCCGTCGAATTGGTAACCTCAAGGTGGGCCCGGGAGCTTCTTTTGGTCAATGAATCTGCCTCTGTCTTTCGGCGGCGCTTCACAGCCCGCGAATGCGCATCGCACATGCATATGGCATCACAACCCGCGCAAGTCCGTTCGAAGCACGAGCAAGTCTTGCACAAGCTCATCCTTGAAGAGATGGCTTTTGTGGCGCTGATCAAAGGCGTATACGACCTGCGATTTCCTCGACACAGCAAGCAGATCGCAGGTTCCGAGCTTTGGGCCGTTGCCCGGGAGCGCGTGCTCGAAGGTCTTTGCGATCCGACGATATATAGCGATTCTCAAAAATAATCGCGAAATGAGATCTGACTCTCGTCTTTTCCCCGAAGGGGGATCACCTTGAGTAGTCCCGCGTCTTGCGGGAGGAAACCCGTGGTACGCGGCGCCAATAATAAGTTTCTTGCGACCCTGAAAGGGTCGACCCTTTCAGGGTCGTTCTCCGGATTTTCGGGGGGGCGCAGCTTCCCCTGGGTTTCATCCCGCGATGCGCGGGACTACTCATAGTATTCCCCTTTGGGGAATTCCGGAACGCAGAGAACGACTGCTGAAATAGCTCCCAGATAACCGGTAGTACTGCTGCCGCTTCGTCCGGAAGTGGAATTCAATTCTGAGACAACTTTCGAGAACGGATATAGAAAGCCCTTGAGGAATCTCAAAAAATGAAAAGTCCAACCCGACCGCAGCCCGATCACTCTGAACGGCCCGGGATCCTCGTCCAAAACGAGCCGGCCGACGTCCCGACTTCGACCGACCAATCCCTGATGCCTTCTGCCGAGCCCTCGCGGAAATTCCAGGACGAAGCCTTTTCCTACGTGTCCCAATGGTGCACAGCTTCCTCTGAGTTCGTGAATCGCAAGGTGGAGCGTTGGAAACTGCTCGAAGACCTGTACCACAATCGCCGAGACCTCAATTCCTGGGCAGCGCGGCAGGGTTCAGTCAGTGCAGAGAATCGGACGAGTCTGAGAAGAAGCGCTGGTTCGGGCCATGACCGCTGGCAGGCGGACATCATTCTCTCTCCCTCATATATTGTGGATGCATGGGCCGATCGTGCGTATCAAGCCATATTCGGCGGCCCGGACTGGCTGACCGTGATGCCTGAACACGCTGCGGGGGTCTCCGAGGAGGATTTTCAATATCCCGCCTCATACAAGCTCCAGGAGTTGCTCCTCTCCAAACTGGCCCAGGGCCATATCCACGTGCGCTTGTACGAAATCCTGCAGCATCTGGTGCTTTTCGGGACGGTCTTTGCCAAGGTCTTCTGGTACTCCAAGGATGCCACCCGGTACCGTTGGGACTACGAGACATTGGAGGTCATAGAAGAGGAAGACAAAGTATATGACTGTCCCATTGTGCAGGTGATCCCGCTCGATCGCATACTGGTCGATTGGACGGCAACGCACAGCGATGTGCAGCGCCATAGCGGCATCGGTCATCGAGTGGACAAGACCTATGAACATGTCCTGGAGCAGTTCGACCGAGGCGTATACAACCTCAATCGGGTCGCTTTCGAAGATCGATGGAAAGATGCGCCCGAGGCCGGAGCCGATGAGGGTGAGCTCCTCCAAGACGAGGACGCACGCACCATTGAGACCGATACGGTGAAAAGGCTCACGGTCTGGGAGTGGCATGGCCGCATTCCCACTGAAAAAGGTCACAAGGAATGTCTCTGCACCATCGTGACCGAACGAGGGAGCTCCAATCCGAAAGAGGGGATCATGGTGCGCCTTCTGGAAGCTCCGGTGCTATGGTGCGGCCTCAGGCCCTTTCTTGCCGCGCATTACACGCCTCTGCCCGGGTGTTTCGGTATGGGCGCGGTGGAAAGCAATTTGGACCTGATCCATTCCATCTCCCAGTTCATCAGCCAGTCTCAGGACAACGCGAGACTGACCGCCAACGCTCAGATCATCGTCCGTAGAGGCTCTTCCGCGGCCAGGCAGATCAGCGCTGAGCAAGATGTGGTCTATCCAGGGAAAGTCTGGACCGTTGACGATCCTGCGGACATCATGCCGTTCCCGCCGCTCAATTTCCCGCAACATGAAGTCAACAACCTCATCAATTATCTCTACGGTCTGCTGGAAAAACGGACCGCGGTCACCGAGATCACGCTCGGCGTCAGCGGCCAGACCAAGACCGCAACAGAAGCCCACATTCTGCAGGAGTCCGGCCTTTCGCCCTTTATGACTCGCACAGACCTTTTCAGCCGCAGCTTCCTGGAACCGCTGGGCAGGCTTGCGCTGGCCATGCTCCAGCAGTTTCTTCTCGACGATCAGTACATCGTGGTGCGAGACGCAGCCGGCAGAGATGTCCCGCTTCGGGTGAACGCTTCAGAGCTACAGTCCGGCAAGTATCGGGTGGTGGCCACGATCACACGGCAGGAATCTACCAGGCTGGCCAAAGCCCAGAGCATCGAACGGGCTTTACCTACGCTGGCACAGTTTCAACCGGTCCTGGCGCAGGAAGGTGTTCAGATTTCTTTCTCCGAACTCCTGAAGCGGTATCTGGATCTGATCGGAGTTGATGGAGCAGACCGCGTAATCAGCCGCGTCGACGCCACGCAGGCCGAGCAGCTCGCACAAGAAGGAAGCCCGCTCCCGCAGGGAGGCCTGATAGGGTTGAATCAACGACCAGGCGACTTGAGAAGTGCTGAAGGCCCTTCGCGGCTGGTAGAGAAGGGTGGGCCCATGGGACCTCAACCCACAGACGCCAACGCGCTGGCTCAACTGCTCCAGATTCAAGCGCAACAAGCCGTGGGTGGGGCTCCATAGCCTCTCGCGGGGACGATCCGCGGGCGCAACGGCTCCTTAGCCTCAGATCGAATAATCCGCGAGTGTAGGGGCGCAATTCATTGCGCCCGGAAACAGGGCGTGATGAATCACGCCCCTACGGGCCGTTTTCATTGCTCTTTAGGACGATCCGCTCGTGGCGCAAGCTCGACCAAAAAAGGGAGGAGTTTATGCCCATGTTCTACAAGGAATATCTACTCTTCAGGGACGGCTGGGACGAAGATTCGGAAAAGGAGATCGAGCGCAGGCTCGTGGAGTGCGCGGCAGGTCCGGCGTGGCAAAACCAGTTCCTGCCGGCTTTCTTGGAAATGCTCAAACGGGAGCAGTTCATAAAGATTATGGAGTGCTTGGACAAGGACAAGAATCTGGAATTTAACCGCGGCTTCGTCGCGGGTATCGACATGGTTCTCAACAAACTGGACCGGATCTCGATCAAAGCCCGGCCCGGGAATGACTGACCAGAAAGCGCCAGGAGGGATCGTGAAGTTGAGAGAATTGATCAGCGAGCGGTTGGGCGCAGCGCCGAATCAGCCGCGAGATGCAGTGGAAGAGGAGGGAAGGTCCGTTCCCGACCCCGAAGCTCCTCCAGAAAAGGAGCAAGCTCCCGAAATCAAGGAAATAGAGAAGGAGCCCACGCGGGACGAACTCCTGGCGGCCTACGCGGAAACGTGGGGCCTGATGCAGGAGAAAGAGCGCGAAATGGAGGAATTGCGGGCCCACCTGGCTCAGATGGGCGAAGAGACCCGGTTTCTCATGAAGCGTGCGGAAGACGACGCGTTCAGGCGGGACGTGGGAGAAGCTTACAAGCAGGACCCCATAGGCGCCACCGCGATGATGGTCGAACGATCCAAACAGGAAGCTCTTCAAGAGATGTCCTGGAGACTCAATCAGGCCATCAAGGAACAACGCGGGTTTGATCGGTTCATGCGTGAATTCCTCGAAGATCCCGCGCATACGCACCTCAAGCCCTATGAACAGCAGCTGGAACTCCTGATTCTGGAAAAGGGCCTCTCTCCTGAGGAAGCCGCGGATGTGATCCAGCGTCTGGAAAGAAGCTGGGAAGACACGAACAAACGACGCTTTCAGGCAGCCAAAGAGATCCGGAATCGGTCCACGGTCGAGAGCGGTGGCGAGGTCTCAACGCCGGTTGACCGGGACGCGGAATTCGACCGGGTAATCAAGAAGGCCAAAACGCTCGACGACATGTTCGCCGGGCTCAACAAGCTCAAAGGCTAATTGATGAGGAGTAAATTGGTATGGCAGGCGATGTGTACGATTTTATGAAGTTGTGGACCCAGGGCGATCAGGAGTCCGAGCGGCGAATCAAGAAGTTCCTCCTCGAAGGTTTGGACAAAGTTGTTCAGGGTCAGAGCGATGTGCTCTCCAAGATTAAAGTGGGCGAAACCGTGGCTACGCCGGTGGTGCGATGGATGGAGGAATGGGCCTATCCGTCGCAGGTGACCGGACAACTCACCGGAAACACGCTTGCATTTACAGGATACCTGTTCGGCAAAGCAATCAACACCGAATCCGTCCGCAAAGTCATTCGACCCGGAACCATACTTGAGCGGCCTTCAGACGGGGTTCAGGCGAAGGTGGCATCGGTAGATGGCTTGCAAGCCACGGTGAACGCATACGGGAACACCACGCTCAGCGACGATAGCTCAGCTACAGGCTGGGACGTCATCTCCGAGGTCTGGTCCGACTATAGGGACGCGTCCGACCCTCGATCGCTCGATAGGATCTTTAGGGAAGTGGGTACCCAGATCCACGCCGAGACCTTCGAAATCCCCAAAACTCGCAAGAACACCAAATACGAGATTGTCGCCGACGAGGTAGAGCATCAGGTCACCGCGCTGCTCGAAAAGCTCAGACGGCAGCTTGCGTACGCGGTGCTCCGTTCCCGGCCGTATCATGACGGCGCTAACTTCGTGTACGGCAACAAAACCGAAGAGCCCACCATGTGCGGGATCTGCACCTGGCCGGTAATTACCCAGGCGGAACTGTCCAATCCCAGTGTATTCGTGAACAAAGGTTCAGCTCCCTTGACCAAGACCGATCTGGACAATCTCGCCAAATACCTGTGGCTTGAGGAGAACGCGGATTACAATTCAGGCGACTGGTGGATCGTGTGCCATCCGATAACCCACCAATTCATCCACGACTTCGACATCGCATATCGAAGGATGGAACGGGACGACCACGGAATCGGCTTCCACGTGGATACCTTCGACGCCAAGATCGGCAAAAGCTTTCCCATTGTATCCGACCGATACATGCGACCGGATACGCTCATCATCGCGAACCTGAAGAAGATGAGCTACGGCTACTTCGCTCAGGATCGGCTCGACCGTAAAGAGATCCCCACTCAGGGCCGGTATCAGCGCTGGCTGATCTCGTTCCAGACGTACGGCGTGGTGGCCCGGAATCCCAGGGCCAACATCGGCATGATCTACGGCTTGCCGACAGGATAAGAGTCTGCCGCACGTAATCTGAACTACGTGCTCCGTTTCACAAATACGGCAGGGAATCTCGAAACGTCACCCCGGCGAAAGCTGGGGTCCAGAAGCCCTGGATTCCGGCTTCCGCCGGAATGACGTTGAAGGGTTTCTGCAAGTGACTCATGGGCCCCGTACTAATGAAATGGTGTACTAAAGCTATCCACGAGGAGAATTGATATGCCAGCTATTGCTCGGAAAAGCGATCGCAAGCCGGGTTGGACTCCCCCGGCCGCGGATTTCCATGAGGAGTATTACCCGGTCCAGAGTTTTGCATGGATCGGCAAGTCCGGAGATTCGACCTCGGATTTCCCCCACTGCGGAAACGCAGATTTCGACCAGATTGAGGACGCGGGCATCGCAGGCCTCGATCAGTCCGCGCACGGGGACGCGTCGTACCTGATCTGGCGGGTGCCTCAGCAGATGAACATCACCGAACCTCTCGGTGTTCAGCTTGTATACACGAGCACCGCGTCGCCTTCGGAGACCACGAGCTCCGCTTCAGGAAAGGTGGCCTGGAAGCTCGCGTGCGCCAGGGTAGGCGAAGGCGATGAAATGAGCGGCGCAACGTACG
>JBMOME010000228.1:0-7708 GCA_049323095.1 Thermodesulfobacteriota bacterium | reverse complement strand
GCATGGACCGATGCATAGATGAGCAGGAACGCTCCGCTGCCCATCATCGCGACACTTGAAAGATCGAAGAACAACACAAAGAGAATCACCACTCCGGCAGTGATGAAGAGTCCGCCGGTAGCGTTCGGACGGATGCGCCATGAGAAAGCCCGCGGGAGTTCTCCGTCGCGCGCGATCATGTAGCTCACGTTTGCCGCTCCGAAAAGAGTCGCGTTGATCGCGGACGCTGTGGAAAAGAGAGCGCCCACTGCCACCAACCGGAAACCGAAATCGCCAAGGAAAGGTTTCGCAGCCTGTGCCAGAGCGTAATCCTTGGCTTTGAGGATCGACGGAACATCAAGGTTCCCTATGACTGCCAACGAAACGGCCACATAGATCACGATAACCGCGATGACGCTCAAATAGAGAGCTTTGGGCAGCATTCTTTGCGGGTCATCCATGTCTTCGGCAGCATTTGCCACCAATCCGAAGCCCTCATACCCAATGAAGAGAACACCAGCGCCGAAGAGAATTCCGGTGACCGGAGGCCACAGGTTGGGCGCCAAGTACGTGGGGTGGATGAACAGCAGGCCGGCTACGGCGAAAAGCAACAAGATCGCCAGCTTAACAATGACGATCAGAGTCTCGGAGCGTCCTACGAAGCTTGCGCCTATCACGTTCACCACGGTAAAGAGCACCACAATTCCGGTCCCGATGGCTTTGGCCGCCCAAGCGGCAGAATGCGGCGGGAAGAATGTCATGGCGTATCCGGCGAATGCCTGAGCGTACAGGGCAAGTGCGATGACATAGCCCACCCACATGTACATGTTGATTCCGCCGCTAAGCACGCCGTCCCCAAAGCCCTTTACGAGGAACTCCACAGCTCCCCCCGCTGACGGATACCGTGCGCCAAGCTTCGCGTACGAATACGTAGAGAGCAGGGCGACAACCCCACCGATCAGGAAAGATATCCACATGGCTGTGCCCGAAGCTTGCGCCACGACACCCAGGATTGAGAAGATCCCCGCGCCGATCATGCCGCCTATGCCGATGGACATGGCGGCGAATAGGCCGATTCGACCCACTGCCGGCCGCGACGAAACGCCGGTTACGTTTGAGCTCGGATTTGCCACGGAAGAACCTCCTGAGGGATCTGAAGGTATGGCCATACGCTATTCAGCTCGTCTACAACGGCAGCCAAACCCAAGTAATTCAACTCGCTTAGAATTAGGCTTCAGAAGCAGTTGAACTGCGCGCAGGCTACGATCCTTATCTATGCACTGAATGCACGCAACTAGCCCTTCAGTTGTGTCACAAGTAATAGGGATGTCCAAGCCAAGGGCTTCTTTGATCTTTGCGAACTGGTCTACATCGGGGTTCTCGATTACAGCGGCCAGTTGTTTCTGAGCTTCCTCGCACCTCGTAGCTACTATGAAAGTCCCTATCGTAGGCCCACTCTTAGGCTCTAGCAGGAGGGTGCGGATGTCCTTGAACTCCAGCTTGAATCTATCCGGCTTGAGATGCTCTCCCCAGGCTATGGGGGTGTTTCTCAGCCGCAGGCGCCAGGAACTCGACGTGATCGGCTCTGTCCAGGCTATGGGGGTGTTCCACATCGCCAGAGAGCACACGAGGACAGCAACCAAGAGAGATATCTTCATCTGGCCCCGTTTGTCGGAAACAAAGGTTCGTGCGAGGGCTTGCACCACGCGTAGCAGAAACGATCGGCCCCTACTTTCGGTCTACCTGATCCGGAGTTGCGGTTTGCAGTTGCAGGACACGCTTACCGCCATACTCAGTCTTGAAGGCCTCAGCCCTTTCTTTGGATGAGAAGGGGACGAGGTCGTACCCCATGAAACCGCGAATGGGTGTTCCGAGCACGAGATAGGCCTGATTCACGTCGAGGAATTGTCTCGTTTCAAAATCAATTACAAACCGATGCGCGATCTTTCCCACATCGATTCCAAACCGTTTGGGAATAGTATTGTAAATGAACAAACAGCGTGCTCCATCAAAGCCCACGATTCGGTGATCCTGAAACACGGTAGCCGCTACGCCGGCAAAGCTTTCCAGCCGCCCAAGCTTGTAGCCGTAAATAGCCATGGACTCCAGCTCTCCCCCCACCTTCATGCCACACACGGGGCAGACCCCGCCGAGTTGGAACTTATGACCGCTGGGAAGGGTTACATCTTCGCCGGCATGTGCGAGCGAACCGCAGGAAGCCCCCACGAGTATCAAGACCATCAGGAGTGTTCGAAGAAGATGCACTAAGGATATCCGCATTGCTGATCCCTCCCCGCCGCAGGATGACGTACGTCTCGCTCACTATATCAGATCCGGACGTGCGGTTCACCACGCAAAGTGCTAAGTGCGCCCCAAGCACTTAAGCTCCGCTGGTACGCGACGAATGGAAAGAGTTAGTACTTCTTCGTGCGTCTATAAGGCCGAGATGTGTGGCAGCATCCATTCAGTTACGCGCGGAAAGATTGTCATTGCGAGCGCAGCGAAGCAATCTCCCATCCTTCAAAAGAGGGGATTGCTTCGTCCCCCGGATCGAGTCCGGGGTCCTCGCAATGACAGGTGAGACGCACTTCAGTCCCGCACGCAACTGAATGCTTCCGTGTGGCAGCCAGATTGACTTTAGGAACAAAGCGACTTATGGTGAGACTAGGATAGCGCTCCACCCTTGGAGGCTCGGCCGGATGGCTCGCTTACGGTCACGATCATCGCCGCTTGTGTGCAGCCTTGTCGTGTACATGGCTGTGGTCAGCGTGCCCTTATTGTGCCCCGGATGGTGCTGCGCAGTAGAGGCATTCGTCGCGGGTCAAGGCCCGGCAGCGGAATGTTCGGGCCATTCTCATAATTCCACAGCGGGCGATAACCACCACTCCGACCAATCCTCTGAATGCTTTTGCGCAGAAGCAATTTGCACATGCAGTGTATTGTTGAATAAAGCATATTCTCACCTTTTGCGAGGTCAGGACGTCAGTCGACAAGATGTTTCCCAGCCTTCGACGGTCGCTTTGGAGGACATCTCCACTCATCTCATTCCGGACACCGATCCTGGACTCAATGACACTCCCTGGCCAACCGCAGTATCCCTTCTGAAGCTTCACAGCGTCTTCCTCATCATGTGAGCAGACCTCTCATCCGTGCGTTCTTGACACCGAAGCTGTACTTCCAGGTCACTCCAAGGGAGTTCGCAGGATGACGTTACCGGGTCGGATTACGAGAAACGGTCGGCAAGGTTGTGCAGCTTGAGAAGAATCACATCTCCAAAAGGGCCATCGAGGCGCAACAACGGTACATAACTCAGCGTCCTCGCGAGAACACGTGAGCGAGACTGCGTGTCCTATTTGATCGGAGGAAGTTCCGATGACCACGACGAACAACGCCCCTTCCCGCAGCGGACGTGCGAAAAAGCCACTTCTCGATAGTGGGATGATTCTGAACGGGAAATGGGCAATTGTCAGGCACATGGCCACGGGAGGGAAAGGTGAAGTGTATCTTGCCAGCCAACACAATTTGGAGCGGCTGGTGGTGGTCAAGACCATTTCTATGGATTACCTCCGGGAATTCGGAGATGACGAAGAGGAAGTTCGGACAGAGATCGAACGATTTCACCGGGAAGCAATGGCAATGGCTCAGGTTCGCCACCCGTACGTCGTCCAAGTCTACGATCAAGACACAGCCGAGGTCGTCGTCAACGGTGAGACATTTACCGTGCATTACGTGGTCATGGAGTACGTGCCGGGCAGGACGCTTCGCAAAACCATTCCATATGACGGACTGAAGGACAGCGAGATCAAGCTCAGGACTTGGCTCAAACAGTATTTTCTGCCGATTCTGGAGGGCTTGGAGACGGTTCATGCTCTCGGCATTGTTCACAGAGACATCAAGCCCGAAAACGTCCTCTTGGATGGGAACATCCCCAAGCTCACAGACTTCGGCATCGCGGGAGCGGCGTTTTGGCCCAACCTTACCAAAAGCCACCATGTGGAAGGCACCATCGCGTATATGGCTCCTGAGCAATTCATGGACCTCGGACTAACCGATGTGCGGGGTGACGTTTATGCGCTCGGCAAGATCCTTTACGAGGCTGTGCAGGGCACCATGATCGACAGCAAGAAGGCTTGTCCCCTGAAAGGAGTCTGCCTGCCCAATCCTACCACTCCATTCATGAAGGCGCTGGATCTGATCATTCAGAAGGCCACTGCCGAAGACCGCGACCGGAGAACGCCGTCTGTTTTGGTCCTTCGCGAGCAGCTGCAAAAGGTTCTCGACGAGGCGGACGCGGCTGATCGCCCACTTCTAAGAAGCCTGCGTCGCAAGCAAGTTTATCTGATTCTCGGGGTGATTCTTGCCATTGTTGCGGGCTCCAACCTGTATCACCATTTCCTCATGCTCCATGATTCTTCTGTGGCTACCCAGGTGCCCACGGTCAAGCACGAAGAAAAGATGGAACCGAAGACTGCTGAAGCCGAGCACGACCTCGCTACCGAGCCCGCAACTCTTGCACCCTGGATATCCGGAAGAGACGGGTCCAGGATGCGACTCCTGCCAGGTGGTGAGGTCAAGCTCCCTGAGCACCTCGGTTCAGATAAGCTCGTCGCCTTAGGTGTGAGCCCATTCTATATGGACGAAGCGGAAGTGACCAACTTTCAGTTCGTCGAATTCCTGAATCAGGTTCTTTCCAAGATAGAGGTGAAAGACAATATGGTTCGGAGCGACGGACAGACCTGGTTTGTGCTCGGTCCTGTCTTCACTGGATTCGAGCCCATCGTGTACCGCAGCGGCCGCTTCATGCTGAACAATCCGGCGCTCGCGGCCTACCCGGTCGTCAAGGTCACCGGGTACGGGGCCGCTGCCTATGCTCGTTACTACGGTAAACGGCTTCCCAGCGAAGCAGAGTGGCTTTTCGCAGCAACCCGGAAGGGCGATGCGATCGAGGGTCGGAACGATTCAACCTCGCAGAACAGGGGGAGCTTCGATTACGTGCACAGAGAGGTGGATCTTGGGTTCCCAGCTTTAGGAAGAGTTGAATTCGCCATGCATGGGGATGGGCATCATACGATAGCGCCTTCGCCATCTTCTCCACCCCTACGCAGAGAGAAGACACCCACACCGCGCGATCCGGGCAAACTTGCTCCAAGTGTTGAGTCCCCGAAGCCTGTTGCTCCAAGTGCTGAATCTCCCACCCCCGTCGCCCCGGACACTGAGTTCCCCGGCATGGAGTCCCCAGGCACTGCGGCGCGCGTTCCGCACGCGATTTCTCGCTATAAGCCGAATGCGGATGGCATTCGCGGCCTGGAAGAAAACGTGAGTGAATGGGGAGTTCGCCCCACTGCCGACCAGAGCTCCAGGTCTTCGTTTGTGATTCTCGGAGGGTTTGCGGGGAGCATCTTACACACGGCAGGGTTCATGCCGGGTGTGGCTCAGGATCCCTCCATGGCCTTTGAAGATGTGGGATTTCGGTGCGTGCAGAGTACTGTTGCGAAGAAGCGCTAAGACCTGCTGCTGATGTCTTGTCGGATTTCATGCTAAAGCAGCTCGCTCACGACTCTCTCCACATGAATGCGTGTTGTGTCCAAGAATGGAATGTCTGGATCGTCTCCGTCTTTCAAGATGAGAGGCAGCTCGGTACCGCCTAGAATCAAGCCCTGGATGCTTTGCTCCTTCTTTAGGCGATCGGCAATATTCAGCAATCTTGCTTTTGTCTCATTGAGAATTGTTCCGTGTACCAATTCGCTCATGTATTTCTCGTGGATGAATTCCTGATCGTTATCGGGAGGAAGTACTACGACCATCTTATGTTTCTCAAATTCTTTGCTGTAGAAGCCACCCTGCATCGTAAAGCGCGTGCCGAACAATCCCAATCGTTCTAATCCAAGTTCCTTCGCTTTCCGGCAAGTTGCTTCAACAATGCTTATAAGTGGAATAGGTGAAGCAGCTTGCAGATCGTCAAAGACAAGATGAGGCGTGTTGGAAGCCAACAGGCCGAAATCTGCACCCGCTCCGGCCAGTTTGTCTATTTCATCTTTGAGATATTGAGTGACTTCGGATAGGTGCTTTGCCCCGATCAAATCGAGCATTTGTTTCATGTTTATGCTGTTGATAAGAATGGGCGGATAATTGCCATCAGGTACACGTTCCCGATACGACGAAATTATCAAGCGATAGTATTCTATCGTTGACTCCGGACCAATCCCTCCAATAAGACCAACTGTTTTCATAACCGTCTCCCTATCGTTTGGCGAGGCTTGTCGCCCTTCGGCTTGGGTTGAGTTCCGATAATTTCATAGAGGCCATCAAGGGCACGGTCGAGCTCTTTCGTTAAGCCTTCTTCCGCCAAAGCCTGCTCCTGTGCCGGATCGAGATTCGCACATTCGCGGGCCAACCGGGTTCGCTCCATTCTTTCCAGCTTTTCCTCAACAGCAGCCTGAATCGCGCGACTGCGGTTGGGAAAAGCCTGCTCGCAAACCAGGCGATCAATTCGGTTGAGGGTTTCCTCATCCACGGTAATTGCGATCTTTGCTTTGGCCATCTTTGTGCCCTTGGCATGATAAGCTATCGCACCTTGCGAGGCCAGGCAAGTTCCCGAACGTGAAACCCCAGGGACAGAGGCCAGAGGCTACTATGTCAGGTTTCGCGACGCTCATACCCACTCGCTTGCTAAGATCCATTCGGCGTGTTTCTCGCCTCACTTTAGCTGCTGATTGACGTAAATATTGTGGGCATTGACGATGAGCACATTATTGTCGCGTTTGGCCACAACGCCACGTATGACGACTTCACTCATTGGCTGTAGGCCGTTCATGCCTTGCATGGGAGCCCTGAGGGGCACGCCGTTTGCGTCCACCACCTGAACAGTGGCGAGATTGGCCAAAAGCTGTTCTCTCGGTATTGAGCAATAATCGCCTGGATTGCTGCACGTAGGAGCGCACGCAGCTAATTGCATGTCCGACAACACGAACATGGCATGTTTTTCTGCAAAGGGCTTGGCCAGCCCGCCGATGCGTCCCCTGACCACGATGAGTTTGCCTTCTTGAGCGACTTTGCGGGCATACCCCACGTCAATGGCATTGGGCGGAGCCGATGCCACAAACAAACCGGGCGGCAACGCAGCCCCAGGCCCCCGAGTGGGCCCCGGGGTTCTGGCGCTTACCGATGTCGCGAAAAGCGCCACGGCAACCGCAACCGCCGCCGCGATCAAGGACATGCAGTGAAACCGAACTTTGTTCCCTCTAAGATTCATCATTCCATTCCTTTCGCATCATGCAGCTTTCAAAGCTTCTGTTGTCGGCAAGCGCAGACATCTCCACGCGGGCGGCGCCACGCCGACTATTCCCATCACGAGGCCCGCCAGGACTCCCAACAGAAGAACGCGGTCGTCCACAACGAGCTGAAACACCCCCATAGAAAACCTGACTGCACGGCCATTTATGAGGAGCAGGCTCACCACAGACCCGATGAGGGTTCCTGCAGCCGCGGTCAGGAGCGATTCCTGCAAAAGGCTTACGAAGATTGCGACCCGTGAATATCCCACGGCCTGGAGTGTGCCGAATTCACGGACGCGGGCCGCAAATGCGGCATACATAGTGTCCAAGCCGCCGAGCAAGCCTGCAAGCGCAACCAGAAGCGCCGTAGTCCAGATTAAGGCATGCACCGGCCGATAGAACTTCATGATCGAGGAGTAATAATCGACTTCCGGAATTGCCGTCAGCCCCAAGTC
>JBMOME010000227.1:0-7756 GCA_049323095.1 Thermodesulfobacteriota bacterium | reverse complement strand
TTCACCTCCTGTTGCTCTCCACCCCGCCTCACGGCGACGCAGTTACAGTCGGTTACAGGCTGTAGCGTAAGCCTGGAGAGGACTTCCACCTCTCTGTTTGAGTACGCTCACAGGCGCACTAGGGGCGCAATTCATTGCGCCCGAAAAAAGGCATGATGAATCACGCCCCTACAGTTGATTCCGCAAATTGTCAGCTCGCCATCGTTCCCGGGATTTTGCGCGTGAGAACCATATTCAGTGCGCCACCATGTAGGCCCTTAGTCCTAGCGCTCATTTATGTTCGCTGCGGATCGCACGTCAGCTTCGTGCTGATCCGCTCTCCTTTTCGATCTCCTTCCAGTATTTCGATCCGGGCAAAGCAGCTCCCGTCTTCCGACGCCAGACACGACAGCACCTTACATTGAATAGGCGCTTCCCCGTCCATAACCCGAATGATGTCTCCCGGCCCAAGGAGCTGGGAACCGTGCATGTTTTTCGTCCAGTCTTTCTTCCTGGCCATGATAATCCTCTATTTGAGATCGTTCTCGTCTTGTGGAAAGAGACCCACCATACCAACCCTCATAGCTAAAAAGCTACAATGAATCATGAAAGCCCTCGGCTTCGGCGATCACTCCATGGCTTCGCCTCGGAGACCAGCAGCAAGAGCGCATCGTTGCGCAATAATTTGGAGGGGAGACTCATCTCCCCTCCAAACCTCCCCATACGTAGATCCGACCCCGGGCGCCTCGTGCCGACAACGTTCATAGGATTCATGCGGAATAACACAAGAATGGCCTTGGCGCTACCCGGACAGGCGCTTTCGGTGTTCGCTGTGGTATGATGGGTGAGGTTGCACGACCGTGAACGCAACCGCGAGGTATGGGGATATGGCTGTAGTCACGGCACGGCGAGGGGTATGGTGGAATGTGTTCCTTGCTGCCATAGTTTCGGTGGGGCTGTACTTGTCCAGCTTGTACAGCTACTTGCTATTTCACAGTCTCGCCGAACTCTTCAGCATTGTCGTAGCGCTCAGCATCTTCGTAGTGGCGTGGAACTCACGCGGATTCATTAACAACAACTATCTTCTCTTTTTCGGTATCGCGTGCCTTTACGTGGGAGCAATCGATCTGTTGCACACCCTCGCGTACAAGGGCATGGGAGTTTTCCCTAAGCATGACGCGAACTTGCCCACTCAACTCTGGATTGCTGCTCGATACCTGCAAAGCACCTCGTTATTCGTGGCCCCTTGGTTCTTGGGCCGAAATCTCAAACTCGGTCATGTGTTCGGCGTGTACACATGTCTCTTCGTGCTGGTGGTGCTTTCCATCTTCGTCTGGGATATTTTCCCTGCCTGCTTCGTTGAAGGTAGCGGTCTCACAGCATTCAAAAAGATTAGTGAATACGTCATCTGCTTGATTCTGTTCGGGTCGGTGCTCGGACTTATTGCTCGGCGGCAATATTTCGAGAGAGGCGTCTTCCTGCTTTTGGTGTCCTCCATCGCCGTGACCATCGTTTCAGAATTGTCCTTCACGCTCTACATTACCGTCACCGGCCTCCCGAATCTCATTGGCCACTACCTCAAAATCGTCGCTTTCTTTCTTACGTACCTGGCAATCGTCGAGACAGGCTTCCGAAAGCCTTACCGCTTGTTATTGAGAGAGCTCAAGAAAGAGCAAGACGAGTTGGAGCGTCGGGTCGAGGAGCGTACGGTCGAATTGAGGACCACGAATCAAAGGCTCCTGGAAGAGATCATCGAGCATCAACGGACCGAAAAGCGTTTGCGTCAAGCATCTCGACGACTTGAAGCTCTAAGTCGGGTCAACCAGGCCCTCATATATGCCACTGACGAAAGCGAGCTCCTCCATGAAGTCTGCCGAATCATCGTGGAGGTAGGCGGATACCGAATGGCGTGGGTGGGGTTCGTGCAAACCGATGAAATGCGAACGGTTCAGCCTGTTGCACACGCGGGGTTTGAGGACGGGTGTCTCGAGACACTCGGCATAGCTCTGGACGGCGGAAATGCAGCTCATGGCCCCATGGCGCAAGCCATTCGTACCGGTGAAACCCAGATCGTAAGAGACGTTCTGGCCGATCCTACGTTGGCCCTTTGGCACGAAGATGCTCGACGAAGGGAGTATGCCTCATTGATTGTTCTGCCGGTCAGGCTAAACGGGGAAGCGATCGGTGGGCTTGCGGTCTGGGCGGATCGTCCCGATGCATTCGACGACGAAGAACAAGAGCTCTTAGAGCACCTTGGCGCAGACCTGAGCTTCGGAATTAAGAGCCTCAGGGTGAAGGCCGAGCGGCAACGAGCCCAAGAAGCGCTGGGGAAGCGTACGCACGAGCTTGCCGAGAGAGTTAAGGAGCTTGACTGTCTGTTCGGCATTACCAAGCTGCTGGAAATCCAGGGAATTTCCGAAGCAGAGATCATTCGGAGCATAGCGGACCTTATTCCACCGGCGTGTCAGTACCCGTCGATTGCCGCCGCGAGAATCGTGCTCGACGGTCGGGAGGTTCAGACCGCCGGTTTCAAAGATGGCCCTTGGAAGCTGACTGAGGCCGTGTCCATTTCGGGTCTGCAGGCAGGCTTTGTCGAGGTATCTTACCTTGAAGAGAGGCCCGAAAGTGACGAAGGGCCTTTCTTAAGCCAGGAGCGGGCCCTTCTGGGAGAGATCGCCAATCGACTGGGCTCGATCATCGAAAGCATGAGAGCGGAAGAAGCGCTTCGGGCCAGTGAAGAGCGTTTCCGGACGGTTTTTGAAGGGGCCCATGACTTTATTTTCATCAAAGATGTCTCGGGAAGATACACCCATGTGAATCCTGCATGTGAAAGGCTGCTCGGAATGCCGGCTTCACGTGTCCTGGGCAAAACTGCGGAGGACTTTCTCGAACCGGATGCTGCCGCGTACATCCGTGATGTGGACGCACGGGTCCTGCAAGGTGAATGGGTAGAAGGAGAGACGTCACGTAAGGTCAGAGAGGTGTTACACACTTTCCACGAAGTCAGGGTACCCATGCGGAACCGCTCTGGTGAGATCGTGGGCCTTTGCGGAATTTCCCGTGACATCACGGACTGGAAAGTCCGGGAGGCAACGCCTCGCGAAACAGTCCATGAATACCCGTCCAAGGTGATGAGAGCCACACTTTCAAAGGCTCGCGCGGTTGCGGAAAAAGAAACCACGGTTCTCCTTCTCGGCGAAAGCGGCAGCGGAAAAGATTATCTTGCCCGGTACATCCACGAGCACTCCCAGCGAGCTAACGGTCCGTTCTTTGCCGTGAATTGCGCAGCCGTGGCTCCTGAACTAGCCGAATCGGAACTCTTCGGTCACGAACGCGGAGCATTCACGGGCGCGCACGGCCGCAAACGCGGTCTTCTTGAATTGGCGGAAGGTGGGACACTCTTACTCAATGAAATCGGAGAACTTACGCTCCCTTTGCAGGCTAAGCTCCTGACATTCCTTGACACACGGCAACTCACGCGGGTCGGAGGAGAACGGAGTATCTCGGTCAACGCCCGTCTCATCGCAGCTACGAACAGAGACTTGGAAAAAGAAGTTGATGCCGGCAGCTTTCGACAGGACCTATTCTTCAGGCTCAACGTGGTCTCACTCACTGTCCCGCCTCTTAGGGATAGAGTGGAGGACATACCCATCCTTGCCGAAGAGATCCTTGCGCGCTTGGCCGCGGACATGCAGCTTGGCTATGTTCCCCTGATGGATGCCGCCACGATGAAATCCCTGACCCAGTACCAATGGCCGGGAAATGTGAGGGAACTCCGGAATGTCCTGGAAAGGGCTGCCATACTCTGGGACGGCAGGTATTTTGATGTCCGGCTGCCTGCCTCGGGGGCCGAAATTGAAGAGACCGCAGTAAAAGTAGAGTTCCCCGAGGGTCGGACCCTGCGGGAAGTCACCGACGAAGTTACCCGGTCCATGTGCGTCGGCGCACTCCAGCGCTGCGGCGGGAATAAGAAGGAAGCGGCGAAACAGCTTGGAATCGCGCGTGATTCTCTCTATCGTTACCTCCGCCAGTTTGGCCTCGAGTCTTAGGGTAAGACACAATCGAGCTGGCGACCGAAATTTAGACACGCCCCTTTAGCCCAACTATTCGATAGGATTGTTTGTTCAGTTTTATTGCCTAGAAGTAAGACACTCTTCGTATGTTCGGAGAAGATCGCGCTTAAAACCTGCCCCTCGTTCCCTCATCGGTTAACTCCTTTCTATCATGCATGATTCTGGCAAACAATGTTCTGTTCGTAAAGTTGGTACGAACATTGCTAGAAGGAAACGCAGGGAGGGCTGAGGCCCAGTTCAAGGGTCTCCGTAGAAGACGTTCGCTGAGAATGGGGGTTGCGTTGCAGAGTCGGTTGCAAAACCTCTTCACAAGCGGTATTCGTCACCAAGCCCGTTAATCGATACTGGTTAAATCGACAGACCCAATGCTAAGAACCGGTGAATAGTACTGAAATTGGGGGTCTGTCGACCAAATCTATTGGTAGGGCACTCCGCTGGGCTTGGTTTGATACGGAATGAGGTTTTGCAGTCGACTCTGCAAGCAGACTTTCGGTCAGCCATTCAATTAATTGCTTGAACGATGGGGCTCTTCAATTGGAAGGGCCCCGCGGGCGAATTGTCTATTCGAGGAGGTAATTGATGCGCGCGGAAAAGATGATTGATGACCTCATCGAGGCCGGATGGTTTGTTCTCGAGTCCGATTTTGACACGAGGGCATTCGGCAGGTGGCGAAGGCAGGCGTTCAAGTGTGTGGAAGTGTTGATGGGGGCGGACCACCCCTATACGCTGTACTTTAAGAATTTTGTTCTGAAAGAAGGAAACAAAGATCTTCTGGCCGGAGAAGGCATCCTCACGGCGATCAAAGAACATCTTTCCGGGCCACGGGCTCGGCCGACATATAGTTCCACTGGGGAGGCTCCCTGGGCAGGGGGGAGTGAACAGACACATTAGAATTATTGAGTGAGTCCTGGGGGGGAGTCAACTAAAAGGAGAAGTGCCGATTAGTAATGATTACGGGAGTGGCGGCGGGGCGATTCGAGGCAATTGCACACCCGGCTCAGCCAATTATGACGAAACCTTGAACCGCCCGAGCCACAAAAATTAGTATGGATGCGGCCTTCTCTATCTATTCTTTTCAGTATTAAGTGCGTCTTGGCCCCCCATTGGAGGATGGACAAATGAAAACACGTCGCATTGCTATCTTTTTCGCATTGGTCGCGATCTGCTTCGTGGCGTCTCCGGCCCTCCCGGAAACAGGACAGCCTGTGGCGCTCCACGTGATCATAGTGGTACCGCAATCGAACGGGGCGCCGATGGCTTTGACACGCTTCGCGGACCGCCGCATCGTCGACCGTCAAGGATTGTCGGTAATCGATCCTGTGACACTCAACAGCCCCGCGATAAGCTATCTCGACTCGGCGAACATACTGCCGAATGGAAACTCGAGCGCAGAGACTATTCACGTACTCGCGGACGGACCCATCCCGCAAGTTAGCCGAGATTCGTCCGGGCCGCGCCCGCGGCCACCGACGCTACCGCGTCCGGTAATGCCCGCGGCGATCCCCTTTGGAGTTGAAGGCGGGTCCGCGGGATATACCGTGAATGTTGTTGTAAAGCTCGTGGATTTGAACACAATAACAGCGTGGACACCTGCGATGCAGCTCCCGAGCCCACAGGTCATCCCAGCAGGTCACCTGTCCGCGGAAGCAACGGAATCGCCTTCATCGGGAGCATTCTGAGAAGTCGTTTTTCTGAGGAGTTGAATCCAGGCTATCCTGATTCCCCGAACGGGCTGCCATTTCAAATAGTGATCGAGTCCTTGTTTATGTGGGGGGAACACGGCAGGGCAAAAAATCCCCCCTTCCTTTTTTCTAAGAAGGAAGGGGGGATCGGTCCTGCCGGAATCTGATACCCTTGGGTGACTCCCAAGGAACACTCGGTTATCCTTTCGCCTTTCGCGCGGCTTTAATCTCGTCCAAATACACTTTGATAAGAGGGCTCATTTCGGGAGGCTGCCATTTGGTCTCTTTGGGTTCCTCAGGCCAGGTAAAGGAGAGGTGCCGGATTTCTCCGGGTCGCTGCGCCTTCTCCAGCACGGAAAGCGTGTCCAGAAGCACCTTGCGTTGACCTTCTTTGTCCCCCACCTCACCCAAAGGTCTTCCGAAAGGATATTCAATAGCGGCGGACCGCGGAATACCCACTGCTCTATGCCAATCCGGCGTTGGGGTCAGCACAATCGTGGACAATCCGGCTTCCTCCAACCGACGGGCAGCCAGTCCCACGGACTGGCAACAAAAGGGTCAGGCCGGGGTGAGGATCACGGCATCCACTCCTTCTGCTTTCATGTTCTTGCACATCGGTTCGATCGCTTCAGTCAGGAAGTCCGTATTTTGCCATTGAAATCCATAGAAAGAGTAAGAAGTTGGCGCCAGACGGCCGATGATGCCTTCAGCCTCAAGCTCCTTCATCCTGGTCAGAGGCAACATGACATTAATGTCTTGAAGCACATACCCTGTGTTGATGTGGAGATGGTTCGCATCAATGTCTTTTTCAGTTGCCTCTCTCGGGATGCTCCGGAACGAGCGGTCACCCCACAACGGCTCTCTCTTCTCCCTCTCCATGTCAAACGGTGGGTCGGACTTCATGCTGATACCGGAACTGGTGACCAGCGCGATGGTAGCTTGCTTCACCGGCTTGGAAAGGGGCGTCCAGGGGATTGTTCCGCTGAAATTCTCGTCAGGGATGAAAGTTTGTACCCAGGCCGCCAAACTGGGGGGAAGAAATCGATACCCATCAACGATCTTCTCTGCCGCACTCATAGATGTTTTCTCCTTCACGTATGCTGTAATCGCCGTCCGGCCTCACGAGCCCGGCCTGCCCCACTGACCATCGCTCACAGGATAAACCTGCGTTCAACATCAAGTGGGGTTGAGGACCATGCTCGGTAGTCTTCCGGCAGGTGCATCCTCATCTGAGAAAGTTCAAATCCAGATTCTCTCTTGCCGCGAGCCGGTTGAGCTCCTCTTTCACACCTGCGATGGCAACGCCCGGAGGCACGCCCGCTTCCAAGCTGAGATCGAAGAGAGGCGCTCCCGAGAGCGGCGCTCTGAGAACTTGTGTGTTCAACGCGTAAATGTTGATTCCGTGGCTATTCAGTATGTGCACCACCTTTTGAACAATTCCCGGGTGATCCATTGCCACAACTTCCAGTTTCAATGGAACTTCCGGTCGCTTGGAGACTGCGCTCGGGTCGTCCGCTTCGTGCAGCGATACCTCGAAACCTCGCTTCCTTAGCTTGTCCAGATCTTTTCTTATCGTTTCCAGGTGTTCAACCGCACATGAGAAGAGCGTCATGACGGAAAAGCGCCCGCCAAGGTCCGCCATGCGGCTGTCTTCTATGTTTGCGTTTCGCTTGAACAAAAAGGTCGAGAGGTCATCTACGATTCCCGGTCTGTCCTTTGCCACCAGGAACAAGATCATGAATTTCTTCATGGGCCTCTCCGTTGAACGGTCTAATGGGAAATCCGACAGTTTGCCCCACCGTCTCCGGACGCGATCCCGCAGGGGGGGCACGGCGGTTAATGCCTCAAGACTGCGCTCTCAATTAAGATCGCGCCATGATCGGTGCGCCGGGGTCCAACTGGGATAGGGGTAGGAACAGCCAGTTTCCCGGCCGCTCCCCCCTCCGAACCGGACGTGCGGATCTCCCGCATACGGCTCTCCAGTCGGTGGGTCACCCCAGAGGGGACTGACTAACCACAGGA
>JBMOME010000226.1:0-7763 GCA_049323095.1 Thermodesulfobacteriota bacterium | reverse complement strand
TGACCATGACACAGGCCCGAGACGGCGGCCGAGGAGGATGGGGTTACTCGAAGTTCGTGGCAGATATGCGCTTCGTTTTCACCCCTGAATTCATGGAATGCCGTCTGTCAGAGCTGGATCGTCACATCCTCACCATGCGCGTGGCAAGGCGAGGTCTGGCAATTAGGGACTCCAGACCGCTGGTTACCTTCTCAGTCAAGGATCATAACCTGATCAAGACCACAATCCCGCAAACCGGCACGTACAGGTTCTCCATGGTTCCCCGCGGGTCGTACGTCGAATTCGGAAACCACGAGGTCGCTCGGTCTATCCAAGATTTGGGGCTTTCTTCCAGGCCGGTGCTTTCGCGCTATTACCTGGAACGAAGCGCTATCCTGCCCGTGGGTGAGGTGATCGAGCAAGAAGTGCGGCCGCTCGAAGGTTACTACGGACAGGAGCGTGAAGGAGAACACACAATCCAGTATGGAGAGAGCAAGGCATAAGAAGAAAACGGAATCGATGACGAGAAATCGCTTTCAAAAGGTGGGCAGCAAGCCACTGGTCGCCTTATCGGAAGCTATTTGCTCCATCGCTTCTTCGTCTGACCCTAATTTCAAGCAACCGGAACTCCGGCCCATATCCTAATTCAGATCCGTCGCTGACATACAATTAACGCCCTAACAAGTCTTCCAAGGTAAGCGCGAGGGTCTCCACTGCGGTTTCGATCTCCGAGCGTTCAATTACGAACGGAGGGCCGAAGACGATTGCATCGCCATCTTTGCCCGCGAAGCCGCTGGAGAGATAAACGAGGACACCTTGTTCAAACATGGCTTCCCGCATCCTCTCTGCGACCTTTTGTTCTCTGGGAAAGGGCTTGAGGCTCGACTTATCCTGTCCCAGCTCCACACCCCACATCAGTCCGATGCCTCGTATGTTAAGCACATGCGGAGAGGCGGAAAGCCGTTCCCTGAGGCATTCCTCCAGATAATTGCCCATTTCTGCTGCTCGTTCGACCAGACGGTCTTGTTCCAAAATGTCGATAACCGCCAACCCCGCGGCTGCAGCAACCACGTGGTGCGAAAACGTTCCGCCATGCACGAAATTGCCGCTGCCTTTGCGCATAAGCTCAAGGTATTCATTCTTTGTGGCTACTGCGGACAGCGGGACCGCGCCTGAACTGATGCCCTTGCCGAGCGTCATAATGTCCGGCGTCACGTCCCAATGCTCGCATGCAAACCAGCGCCCGGTGCGCCCCATACCGGCCATGACTTCGTCCAGGATGAGCAGCACGCCGTAACGATCGCAGATCTCGCGGATGAGCTGGAGATATCCCGGCGGAGGAGGATAGATCCCCAGTGTGGCCCCACTCACGGTTTCTGCAAGGAAGGCTGAAACCGTCTTTGGTCCGAGCTGCAAGATCGTATCTTCAAGCGCGAGAGCGCATCGCAAGCCGCACTCAGGCAAGGCGAGACCGTAGGGGCATCGCAAGCAATAAGGAGGCGGGATATGGACAACGTCGCTCAACAGCGGCGTGAACGGCTCCCTGAAATACGTGCGGCCCGACGCAGATAGCGCCCCAAGCGTGAGCCCGTGGTACGATTTCCACCTGGACACGAGCTTGACCCGCTCAGGATGGGCGCTTTCCACGTGGATCTGCCTGGCAAGCTTGATCGCGGTTTCGATCGCTTCCGAACCTGAGGACATGAAGTAGAATCGATCCAGCCCCTTGGGAGTGTGCTGCGCCAGCCTCGAAGCGAGCGAGTCCACAACTTCGGTTGAAAACAGGCTTCCATGTATATAGTAGCAGCGCTCCATTTGAGCCTGCACCGCGCGAACAATTTCTTCGCGACCGTGACCCACACACACCACGAGAGCCCCGCCACCCGCGTCCAGGTATCGTCGGCCGTTCTCGTCCTCTATCCAGACCCCGTGAGCCTTCACGGCCCGCGGAAGGGGCTTATCCAGCCTTCGGGGAAAAACATTACCAGGAGGAATACTCATGATGCTTGGGCCTTCAGACCTGGTCAACTGGACTCGAATCACCCTCTCCCTTCCCCCTCCCATCAAGGGAGGGGCATTTGGAACCCTCTCCCCTGGTGAGAGAGGGTAGGGAGAGGGGGAGAAATGGTTAGCAAAAATGTTCAGCCTTAACGCGTTGGACTACAAACATATTACTTTGCTTTGAGCCCGAGGATTTGTCGAGCTTCAGCGCATGTGGCGATTTCTCGATCCAGGATTTGTGCCAGCTTCACCGTTCGTTCCACAAACTGGGCATTGCTTTCCGCCTTCACGCCTCGCTTCAGATACAAGTTGTCTTCAAAACCGACCCGAACGTGACCTCCCATGAGCATGGCATGAGTCGTGATGGAAAGCTGCATCGGCCCCACACCCAGGCAAGACCACTGACAGTCGGACGGCAAACGATGCCGCATGTCCAGGAGCGCTTCCACCGAATCTTCTATGCCCCAGGGGATGCCGATACAGAGCTGAAAGTACGCAGGAGGCTCTATGAGCCCGCGGGAAACCAAATCCTTGGCCTGTCGAATGTGGCCCAGGTCGAAAACCTCCAATTCAGGCTTGACGCCGGCCTCTTTCATGGTTTTGGCCGCGGTTTCCACCCAATCCGGAGGATTGATGAAGACCCGCCCTCCGCGAAAGTTGAGAGTGCCTACGTCCAGAGAACATAGATCGGGCCCGAGCTGCACGGGCATCAAGCGCTGCTGTCCCACGTCAGGACCGGTGATATTGAAACCGCTCGTGGTCAGGTTGATCAGCATGTCGCTCTCGGAGCGTATTCGCTCCACGACTTCTGCAAAGAGCGCTCTTTCAAATGCCGGGGCCCCTGTTTCAGGGTCCCGCACGTGGACGTGAACCACTGCCGCACCGGCTCTCCAGCACCGGAGAGCCTCGTCGGCCAACTCTTTGGGAGAGTAGGGCACGTTGGGGTTTTGATCGCGGGTCGGTCCTGACCCGGAAACAGCTACTGTGATAATAAGCTTTTCCAAAAGATTTCCTCGAGAATCATCAGTGCGCGAGGTATGCCTTGACGATATGCTCATCTGCCAGGAGTTCGCTGCACGGCGCGGATCTCACAATGCTCCCGGTCTGCATCAGATATGCCCTGTCGGTGTGGTGCAGAATCTGATTCACGTTCTGTTCTACGATTAGAAGAGTTCGAGTTTCTCCTACCAGACTGAGCACCTTGTAGATCTCCTTTACCACCAACGGCGCGAGACCCAACGAAAGCTCGTCCACGAGCAGCAATTGCGGCTGGCTCATCAGGGCCCTGCCGATGGCAAGCATCTGCTGCTCGCCTCCGGAAAGCGTTTCCGCGGGCTGATGGAGCCGCGCGTGGAGCACGGGAAAGAGCGCGGTCACTTCTGCCAGAGATTCTTTCAGGCTCTTCCTTGGCTTCGGGTTATATGCGCCCATTCGAAGATTGTCCAACACGGCCATGTCGCCAAAGGGTCGGCGGCCTTCGGGAACGCAAGCGATACCCAGCCGGGAAATCTCGTAGGGTGGGAGACCGCCGATGTCACGGCCGTCAAGAACGATGCGCCCTGATCGAGGCTTTTCCAAGCCGACCACCGTACGAATCAGGGTCGTCTTGCCCGCTCCGTTGGCCCCAAGTACAGCGACTTTCTCGCCTCTGCTCAGTTCCAGACTGACGCCACGCAGGATATGGTGCTCTCCGATGAAGACGTCAATATGATCAATCCGTAGCATCAGGCGCTCCAAGATAGGCTTCAATGACACGAGGGTCCCGCGCCACTTCAGCAGGAGTCCCTTCACAAATCAGCAGGCCTTGGTTCAGCACGAGCAAACGTTCGCACAAAGTCATGATCGCGCCCATGACATGCTCAATCCATACGATCGTGATACCTCGCTTATCTCGAATGGATCGGATCAAATCCATGGCCTGGTCCATCTCGATAGAGCTTAAGCCTCCAAGCACTTCGTCCAGCAGCACAACACGCGGCTGCGTAGCGAGGGCGCGAGCCAATTCAAGACGCTTCTTATCGATTAGGTTCAGCGAAGATGCAAGGGCGGGCGCCTTTCCGGGGAGTCCTGCGAAATCGAGCAGCTCCCGAATCAACCCCGGCCTTTCCGAATCCGGAACCGGTCGGCCGCGGCCGATCAGGGCCACGAGCACATTGTCGTAGCAGGTCATGTCCGCGAAAGGTCGGGCCACTTGAAACGTTCGAGCCAGCCCCGCCCGGCAAATCTGGTGGGCCGGAAGCCCGGTAATTTCCTGTCCGTTGAACTGCACACGACCATGGTCAGGAGTTATGGCCCCGGCGATGAGATTGAACAGCGTGGTCTTGCCCGCGCCGTTAGGCCCTATGAGGCCCAAAATTTCGCCCTCATTCACGCGGAAAGAGACCTCTGATACGGCCTTCAGACCGCCGAAACTCTTGGTTACATGGTCAACGACCACAAGATCCATCTATAGAATCCTCAAACAGAACCGCGGAATCGGCGCCAAAGCCCCACCATTCCTTGAGGGGCAAACCGAGCCGCAGCCAGAGCCACCAGTCCAAAAATCAGAATATGGTATTCGCCGTACACACGAATGTACTCAGAGAGCGTCTCCAGGAAGAGCGCTCCCACCACCGGGCCGATGAACGTTCCCATGCCTCCGATCACGGTCATGGCCAGAACCAGGAACATCAAGTCCAGCGATAGGATATGCGGCGTTATGAGCATAAGGTAATGCCCGTACAGGGAGCCCGCGAAGCCTGCCATGGCTCCTGCAATGGCAAAAGCCAAGATCCTCACTCGAACCACCGGAATTCCGAGCGATGCTGCGGCTGTTTCGTCGTTCTGGACGGCGCGAAAAGACGTGCCCAGATCCGAGTTCAAGATCCGGCGGATCAACAAAAGGACCAGAACAGCTCCGACAAGAAGCACGTAGAAGCTGACGGTTTTCGAGTAGTCCCCAAAGAGTGGCGGAACCTTAAGGCCCATGGTCCCGCGAGTGATCTCATATTCATTGGTGACGATGATGCGGAGGATTTCCGAAAATCCGAGGGTGGTCAGGCTGAGATAAATGCCGCCCATCCGAATGCATAGCGAGCCCAGAGCAAGACCGAGCACAGCCGCGACCGCGATTCCAATGGGCAAGCCGACCAAAGGAGGCAACCCGGCTTTCGCAGCCAAAATGCCCGACGTGTAAGCCCCCACACCGGCGAAAGCAGCATGTGCGAACGACACCTGGCCCGTAAACCCCGCAAGAAGGTTCCAGCTCGACGCCATCATCACGTAGAACAGCCCCACAATGGCTGTGTGGAGCCAATACTGTCCGAGAAACAACGGGAAGGTGGCAAAAATTGCAAGGACAATTATCCCGGCAATGGTAAGCGGTTTCTTCGTGTTTGCCGTGAAGGCATCCATTGGTACGACTATCTCCAACTAGGGATTCCTGAGAAGATCCCCTTCTGTCCCCCTTCTAAAAAGAGGGGTTGGGGGGATTTGAAGGGCCTCCCCGGAATCTCTTCCCAAAACTCCTCGCCTTGGTAGCCTGTCTACGCTCGCTTGCGACCGAACAGGCCTGCGGGTCGCAAGAAGAGCACCGAAATAAGAATAATAAAGCCGAAAAGCTGCTTGTACGCGCTGGAAATATAGGCTGCGCCCAGGTTTTCCATCACGCCCAGCATAATTCCACCTACGACGCATCCCGCAAAAGAGCCCATGCCTCCGAGGACAACCACCACAAAGGCGGTGAGACTCACACCCACGCCGATTGTCGGCGTAACCGGAAAGATAGGGGTCAGGATGACGCCGGCCGCGCCGGCCAACGCGCATCCGAGGCCGAACGCAAGCAGGTTGACTCTCTCGGGATTCACACCCATAAGCGAAGCCATGTCACGATCGATGCTCACAGACCGGACCACTCGCCCGAACCAGGTGTACCGGATAAGCACAAAGAAACAAACGATCACCACCAGCGCGAGCACGAAGCCCAGGAGGCGTTGATTGCCGTACATGAAAAGCGAAAATACGTTTGTTGCACCGGTAACCAAATTCGGCGGCTTACGCGGGTAAGGCCCAAAAATAAGCAGGTATGCGTTCTGCAAGACAATCGACAAGATAAAGGTAACGATCAATGAATACATTTCGTTACCGTATGTCGGCCGTATGAGCGTTCTCTCGACGATCAAGCCCACGACAAACACACACAGCGTTGCCATGATCATGGCGAGCGCCGGATGCATGCCCAGGGCTGTCGCAAACAGCGCGCTGAAGTACCCCGCGAGAACGTACAGCTCGCCGTGAGCAAAGTTCACCACGTTCATGATCCCGACGATCAGAGCCACCCCCAGCGCAAAAAGGGCGTATATGATCCCCATGACCAATCCGTTGGTCAGATAGAGTAAGAAATCACTCATTACGGGGCCGTCTCCGTGTACGGTGAGTCAGCGATCCGCTTTCGACAAACGATCCGGAACACTAGGTTAGTGTGCTCGGGCCCGCGTAAGCCCGAGCACTTTCGCATTACTTCTTCTTAAGCTCGCCGGTAGCAAGGTTTTTCGGGAAAACCACCACCTGCTTCTTATCTTGCCACTGGACAACGAGCATAGGCGGCTGCCACTGATGGTACCGATAGGACCCCGGTGTCAGATCGAACTTGACCACGCCGCTGGCGATGGTCAGGTTGGTCTTTTCCAGGGCATCGACCAATTTGTCGGCCGCGGTCGCGCCTGCGCGATTAATTGCATCCGCAGCCAGCAAGACCACATTGAACAGCGATCGGGATTTGTAATCGGTTGGATTCTGGCCGAATTTCTTCTTGTAGGCCTCATAGAATGCTTTGTCTACGTCGGTCACCGGCTTGTCCACATTCATGGAGGAGACGAACAGCTCCAGATTGCCCGCCGCGCCGACGTTCTTCCAGAAATCAGGCCACAAGCTGGGAGGCCCTGCGCCATCAAGCACCAGCGCGGTTTGGGGAGCCAGGCCGGTTTCATTCGCCTGAGCAATAAAGTAATGGAGCCCGAATCCGTAAACAAAGGCCAAGACCAGGTCAGGCCCAAACTGTTTTACCTTGTTCAGCTCGGTGTAATGATCCTGGCTCTGCCGTTCCGTGACTATGGTCATGGAAGGGATATTGGCCGCCTTGAGCCCTTCCTCGGCCAGCTTCTTGATGCCAAGGCCCCAATCCGTGTTTTCTGCAACAATGGCTACCTTCTTGAAGCCGTTTGTTTTGATGAAACCCATCAGGCTGTCATTCACCACTCCGCTGTTGCTTGGTCCGGCCCGAAAAACGTATTTGTAGCCCTTGGCCGTGATATCGTCATGCCAGGCTTCGGCAATGATCAGAGGAACCTTGAGCCTGTTGGCCACGTCGATCTCTGCAAGAGCAGCCGAAGAATGGCTCTCCCCGACGACCATCGCGACCTTGTCCTTCGTAATGAGCTTTTCGATTCCCGATGCCGCCTTTTCAGGATCGCCTGCGGTGTCCTCGAAGACCACTTCCAGTTTCTTACCGAGAACTCCCTTGCCCGGAGCATTGACCATGTCCAAGGCCACGGCTATGCCTTCTTCAAAGGCCTTGCCCGTCGCGGCTGCGGGTCCGGTTCGCGGTCCGACCACACCTATCTTGATCGTATCGTCTGCGGCCCAGCTCAGGCCGGTCCCGAAGACCAGAGAGAGCGCCAACAAGACAACCAGTGCCCTATAGAGTTTTTTCGGATTCATCCATAACCCCCTGGGTGAAAGATATGGAGTAATAACTGCCGCTTAAACGGCTTTTCCAGTGACCTACTCTGCCACTAGCGCGGCGG
>JBMOME010000225.1:0-7783 GCA_049323095.1 Thermodesulfobacteriota bacterium | reverse complement strand
GCTTCTCCGCTTTCATTCACTCTGGTGTCGGCCAAAATGCTCCGGCCACGATTCTGGGCAAACGATATAACATTACACTCAGGCCCACATAAGGTATGATGGGGAGTAAGGATACGCATGGGGGAAGAGGGCTATGGACGCACTAGAGGCCATTCTGACCAGGCGGAGCATCAGGAAGTACACCAGCGACCCTGTCACGGACGAAACGATCACCCAGCTCTTGAAAGCAGCCATGAGCGCGCCCACTGCCGGGAACGAACCCTGGCATTTCGTGGTCGTCAGAGATCGCGCGGTTCTGAATGCTGTTACCACGGTTCATCCGCATGCAGATATGCTCAAGCAGGCACAGGTTGCCATTGCGGTTTGCGGCGACCCGACGATAGAGGTCCTCAAGGGCCGATGGATCCTGGACTGCGCCGCGTGCACTGAGAACATTCTTGTTGCAGCCAACGCCTTGGGCCTTGGAGCTTGTTGGGTAGGGATATATCCGGAAGAAAAGCGAATGCTGAAGCTCAGAGAGCTCATGGAGATTCCTGACCACGTTGTGCCCCTGTGCATGGTCTCATTGGGCTGGCCGGTGGAGAAGAAGGAGCCTTCCGCGCGTTTCAGGAAAGAGCGCATACACCTTGAACGCTGGTGAAGAACGGGTACCCGCCGGTACGTTTCGACGGCTGAGCCGGCAATTACTAATTGGGGGTGATCAACATGATGTCGAGAAGACGCCTTCTATGCCTGGGGACAATGGTAAGCCTTCTTGCACTCTCCGGCGCGCTTGAACCCTCCCCGGCTCAGATTCAGGGCCTGACAATTGATCCCGCGGTTTGCTCGCAGCTCCAGGGTCGACTGGATGAAATCGTAGCAATCAGCCGCTCGGAAACCATGAGTGACCAGGAGAAAGTAGCCAGACTTTCCGAGTCATGGAAGCAATCCATGACGGAGATGTTGAGAGGAGCTGGACAAGATTCCGAGATGGCTAAGGTCATCAAGGACTTGATCGAGTCCATCGCTCAAACGCTGGTCAAGGGCAAATCGTCAGCTCAGTCGCCTAAAGGTGACACGGGTGCGGAAGCCGCACGGGACCTGCGTGTGCTCATGGAACGCACAAAGCCGTACGTCGCAATCATGCAGCTCCTCTGCCCGGATCTGAAAGTTCCTGAAGCGGTCACCAAGCGGGCCCCACTGGACCAGTAGCGCGTCCTTACCTACGAATTTGTTCCGTCCATGCCCGAGGCTTGGCGCGGGTTGTCGAGACTCTGCAGATGATTTCTGTGTGGGATTCTATAGCCAGAGAAGCCCAACATACATTAATAGGATCGCGTCAGAAGTTCGGATCTTTAGGCAAGAATTTCCTGTCGCCGACTGTATGATAGATACATTCCCGCGATGTACGCGGCTATCTTGGATGATCGCACTCCATTTCAAGGGACCAAAATGCTAAGGCGTATTGAGAGGGCCGCCCGCCAGGGAATCGATACGAAGATCTGGGCTTGTCTCGCTATCATGGTTTGGACATTCACGATGGCCGAAATCGTCGAAGGGGAGCAGAAGGGAAAGATGAATCCGGATATCTCCCTGCCCGCGGAAGCGGCGGGCTGGATGTGGAACGGGAAGGAGATGAAATACAACTCCAAGACCGTTTTCGAGTACATCGATGGAGCCGCGGAGCTCTATCTGGCTTATGGCTTTCAGGGCCTCACGGTTCGCAAGTTTGAGAAGTCGAGTCAGCCCTCCATCACCGTTGAAGTCTATGAGATGGCCTCTTCAGAGGATGCCTATGGAGTCTTTTCTTTTGAGCGCCAGGATGAAGCCGTAGAAATCGGCCAAGGATCGGAGTTTGGAGGAGGATTGCTCCGGTTCTGGAAAGGGAAGTATTTTGTCAGCATTTATGCAGACCGGGGAGGAGTGGAGACAGAATCGGCTATTCTCGCTATGGGCAGAGCCACGGCAGATTTGATCCCCTCGATGGGTCCGGAGCCCGAATTGGTTGACCTTATTCCCGGCAAGGACCTTGGACTGGTCGATCGGAGTGTTCGCTATCTCAAGAGCCATATTCTGCTGAACCACCGGTTCTTCATAGCTCACGAGAATATTCTAAACCTGACAAGAACTACGGAAGCTGTACTCGCCCAATACACTCGAGAAGAACAGAAACCCCACCTGCTCCTCATTCGATATCCCACCCTGAAGGAGGCAACAGATGCCTACAAGAGTTTCATGGGGGCCTATCTTCCTGATGCAGGCGGGAAAGATCTTTTGAAAACGGAAGACCAGAAGTGGACCATGGCCCGGCAAAGGGGTGAAGTTGTTATCGTCGTTTTTGGAGCTCCCACGGCAGCCGATGCCGAGGCGTTGTTCAAGGCAACAGAAGAGAAGTTGCCGAGAGCACGTTCGCGAGAGAATAGAGAGTAGGACCGTAAGGCTTCAGTTACCAGCGGCCAACAAGTGTCATTGCGAGCGCAGCGAAGCAATCTCAGCGCTAAAGGACCGAGATTGCTTCGTCCCCCGGATCACGTCCGGGGTCCTCGCAATGACAGATAGCGTAAAGCTCTCCCGCGTAACAGAATGATTACGTAGGACCTCATTTACGGGAGATGTCTTCTGCGGCTATTTCAGCCAATAGACCAAGGAGTGTGAGTCAGATGGAAAAGAAGATTATCACTCGGAGAGATTTTCTTGGGGTCGCGGCAGGAACCGCGGTGGCTGCTACCCTGGGGACAGGGATCCTGGGAGAGGCTAAGGCGGAGCCAACCGCAAGAGTTGTGCTCATCCGGAATGCCGAGGTGGTAGGAAGCGATGGCAAAGTCCGAGGGGAGATTCTGCAATCCATGCTGGATGAAGCCGTCACGAGTCTCTTAGAAACAAAGGACTCGGTGGAAGCCTGGCAAAAGCTCATCAAGAGTGCGGACATCGTGGGAATCAAGAGTAACTCATGGTCTCGGATGCCGACTCCCAACGAATTGGAGGCAGCCATTGGGCGTCGTGTGCTGGATGTGGGAGTCCCGGAAAAGAATATGGCTATTGACGACCGGGGGGTCCTGCGCAACTCGGTCTTCCTCAAAGCTACCGCTCTCGTCAATGTGCGGCCGTTGAGGACCCATCATTGGTCCGGTGTGGGGACATGTCTGAAGAATTACATCATGTTTGTACCCGATCCGTC
The DNA here is from genome assembly GCA_049323095.1 of Thermodesulfobacteriota bacterium. GTDB lineage: Bacteria > Desulfobacterota > Desulfomonilia > Desulfomonilales > Desulfomonilaceae > VGSG01. Next base: position 4,626 of record JBMOME010000225.1, on the reverse strand, counting down.
CTCTTACCATGATGAGGGTTGTTCGCCCCTAGGCAAAATTTGGACCTATCCCATTGTAAAGGGGAAGACCCGCTTGAACATTCTCAGTGCCCTCACCCCTCAGTTTTATGGACGGGGAGCCAACTTCTTTGACACTAGATACGTCTGGCCCTACAAGGGGCTTATCGTGGGAACCGATCCTGTAGCAGTAGATGCCATAGGCGCTCATCTTCTTCAGGCAAAACGAATGGCATTCTTCGGCAAAGACCAGGCTCTGGACGTTCCTCCCACACATATTGTGGCGGCTGACAAAACATATCACGTCGGGATCAGTGACCTGAGCCGCATTCAACTTATCAAATTAGGCTGGGCGAATGAATTGCTGATTTGAAATATCCAGGAATATCCCGACTACGAAAGCCAAGGAGAGACTTTGGAGGAACTGAGGGACAATCTGATAGAAATCTATGAAGATATCAAGAAAGGTTTGGTGCCCGACGCAGAGCCTTTTCAGATATTGGAAGTAGCGATTTGAAAAGGCAAGAATCAACCTGTTCCAAGGCACAAAGAAATCGAAGCCCAAGGGAGCGTGCTTTCTTAACTCATGAATGCTGCGCGAAGCCTTGCCGTACCCGTGGTCATTTGAGCCTCCTTGCCCTTGAGACGCGGGATGCTTACGCTTAGTTCAAGGCAAGGGGCCACAAAGAGGCCCATGAGTGATGCCCTTTGGAGGCGGAAAATGGAAGCGACAACACGTTCGGATATCGTAAAGCTCGCAGAGGGGAACTTTGTGGAAGCTTACGCAAATCTTGGCGATTGCGTGTGCACGGATGAACATCGCTTACACGTTGCGCTCTCAGAAACGAGAGCCACGGCGAAAGTTTTCGCGCCCGAACATATCGGCATTCCAGGTGCACGTTGCGCGACATTCGGGCGCTGCAAATAGCCGGCTGAGGCAGGGGGTTGGAATGAAGTCAAAGGGCGGAGAGTGCCGCCCTTTCTCGTTTCGGTGGTCGGGCCGCGTCAGGGCCTCTTCGTACTTGTTTGCCGAGTCGGGGTTCGTATTGAAGCGAGAAAGCGTGCAAGAGGCTTTGGTGGGACAGGCGTCCCGCCTGTCTATGAATGACGGGCAAGATGAGACTGTCTCAGAATCCCATTCATGGTGGCATTCGTGCCACGAACACCAAAGCGAGGATGGACCGCGCAGCGGACTCTATTCGGGATGAAAGCAGACGGCCGCTGTAGGGGCGCTCCTCGTGGGCGCCCGAAAAACCGGGCAGGCACGAGGCCTGCCCCTACACCGCATCGTGCTACGATTTTGACAGGGTTGGCCATTCTGAGACAGTTTCAGATGCCCGTCCCACCAGAGCTGTGGGCCTAACTGGCGGTGCTGCCTAGAAGGTTCGCCGTGGGATTGAAGTAGGCTATAAAGCGCCGCGTTCTGTGTCACTGAATTTGTGGAATAGAAAGTTCAGGCCACGTCTATGCTTTCGAGAAGTCGTCTGGCTTTGACCCGGTGCACGTCAAGGCCAAGTTCCTTGGAGCTGAATCCAAGAGCGAGGCCGATGAGTTGGGTCAGGTAAAAGGTGGGGATCTTTTGAAGGTCTTTTTGCTTGCGAGAGAGTGCGATCTGGCCCATGTCGAATTGCTCGAAACACGCGGGACAGATCACGGAGAGCGCCTGAATATTACGCTGCCGGATGTACTGGAGCTTCTGGCCGACGATGGCGTAGCCCGCGTCCGCGTCCACGTTCGCGCCCAATGGTGATCCGCAACAAAGGAACTTTCTGGAATATTCGGTCGGTTCCACTCCGATGATCGAGAGCAGGTGATCCATCCCTACCGGAACGTACGATTCGGCCTCGGAAAGCTCATTGGGATACATCATTTGCGGCGGCCGAAAATAGTGGCATCCGTAATGACAGCCCACCCGAAGAGGTATTTCGCGCTCCATAAGCTTGATGAGTTTGTCCACCACGCTGTCTTGATACAAAACATCCAGAATGTGCGTAACCTCAATGGTACCGTTGAATTTGCGATTGTGCTCTTCGAGGATTTTATTGACCTTGCGACGCTTGGCATCGCTATTCTTGAGCACCTGGTTAGCTTCTTTGAGCGTATTGACACACCCCGAGCACAACGTGAGCAGATCCAGCCCTGCCTCTTCTGCAAGACATAGGTTGCGTGCTGCCAGTGCAAGCCAGGAGTCGTAATGGACCATCTTGAGGCCCGTGGGTGGAGGGCAGCAGGAGAAGGGAAAGTCGTCGACCAGTTCGATTCCCAGCCGCTCGCACACGAGCCGAGTCGCGGCTTCAAACCCGGGGTATTTGATGGGGATAGCGCATCCCAGATACAACGCGTATTTCATGACAGCCTTTCAGGTCGTTATTGTGCCTGCCTCAATGTGTCTCAGAAGTCGAGGACTTCCTCCAGACCGGTCTTCTTGAGAATTGCGCGGACTTCATCCACCGGAGCGGGCGGGAGCGGCGCCAGGCCATGATGCGCTCGCATCTCATCGAGTTGGTGCACGATCATAGTCCGGCCGGTCTTGGTCAAAAGCTCCAGCGACAGCAAGAGCCGGCTCGGGACGTTGCCTCTTCGAGCAGCGGAATTGCGCAGCGCCACCAGAAGCTCAGAAATGGGGATCTTTTGAGGACACCGGTCGTCACAGACATTGCACGTGCAACAGAACCACACCTTCTCGTCCTGAACCACCGCTTCATGGCCCAGATTCAGGCATTTGAGGATGGTTCCACGGGGTCCGAGCGCGGCGGTGACCTCCATTGCCGGACATGAACCGGTGCAGCGTGCGCACTGATAGCACTCGTACAGCTCTTCCCGGTCAAAGAACTTCCAAATCTTGATGGTCATGTGGCGTCGCTCCTTTTCTTTGATTCTCGGAGCAGTTTTTTCGCGGTGCTTTCGATTTCCGCGGCTTTGATAATCTTCAGTCCGGCTTCCATCTCCCGGATCACCTTGGCGAACTGTGCGCCTTCAGCAGCAGAGATCCACGCAAGCCTCAGACGGTCCTTGTTGATTCCCAACTTCTCCATGCGTCTCCAGAAGCGCTCTACCCTACGAGCGGTATTCTGGTTCGCATTGTTGTAATGGCAGTCCGCTGGATGACACCCGGATACCAGGACAGCTCCTGCGCCCTTGGTAAATGCTCGCTCGATCCAAGCCGGCGAAACCCGTGCCGAACACATGGTTCGAATGATTCTGACATTGTGCGGATACTGGATCCTGGAGACTCCGGCGAAATCCGCGCCCGCGTAAGAGCACCAATTGCATGCAAATGCCAGGATCTTTCTGTGTGGATCGTTTGCCAGCGCCGCGTCGATCTGTTCGACAATTTGGCTTTCGGTGAAATGAGTCTGATCGATCGCGCCGAACCGGCACTCGGGCACGCACGCGCCGCAGCCCTGACATGCGGCCTCGATCACACGGTAGTAGCCCTCTTCTTTCCCGCCCACGATCGCGTGATACGGACACACACGGGCGCAGAGTCCGCACGCGGTGCACTTCTCGGGATCGATCCGAGCCGTGATTGCCGGGATCTTCACCTCGCCTTTGCTCATCAGGATATTCGCGCGTGATGCCGCGGCCGAGGCCTGCGTAACGGAATCCTTGATGTCCTTGGGGCCTTCGGCCGCTCCTGCGATAAAAACGCCGCCCGTGGTGGTGTCTACCGGCTTTAGTTTCGGATGGGCTTCCATATAGAACCCGTCCGTATCCGTGGCGAGGTTCAGCAGTCGCTGGAGCAGGTCCGAGTCCTGTCGCGGCTTGATTCCCACCGACAGGATTACCATGTCTACTGTGGAACGGTATTGCGTGCCCAGGAGCGTGTTTTCTCCGAGCAGGGTCAGGTCGTCCGTCGCAAGATCCTCGATGATCTCGCCGGGAATGCCTCGGATGAACGTCACTCCTTCCCTGCGAGCCCGCTGGAAGAGGTCCTCAAAGCCTTTACCGAAGGCACGGATATCGATGTAGTAGACCGTGATTTCCGTGTCGGGCCAGTGCTCCTTAATGAGCAGAGCGTCCTTGATCGTGTTCATGCAGCACACATTGCTACAGTACGGGTTGCTCCGCTTGCTCCGCGAGCCGATGCACTGAAGGAACGCGACCCGCTTCGGTCTCTCGCGATCGGATGGCCTGATTAGCTCGCCCGAGGACGGTCCGCCTGCGTTGATTAACCGCTCGAATTCCAATGTTGTTATAACGTTGGGGAATTTGCCGTAGCCCAACTCGGTAAGGGATGTGGGATCGTACACATCCACACCGGTGGCCACCACGATGGTGCCGACGTCGAGTAACAGCTCGTGATCGCGGTCCGCAAAATCGATGCACTTTTTGGAACATGCCTGGAAGCACCGGTCGCAAGCGACGATCCCCTGGTTGTTCAGGCAGATGTTCATGTCGATCATGAACGTGGAAGGGACCGCCTGCGCAAACGGAATGTAGATACCGCGGCGAATAGACAAACCTGCATTGAACTCGTCCGGAGCGAGCTGCGGACAGACCGATATGCAGTCCCCACATGACGTGCATTCATTGGTGACGTATCGGGCTTTCCTGTGGACCCTTACACGGAAATTGCCGATATGGCCTTGCACTCCTATCACTTCGGAGAGGGTGATCAGTTCGATG
>JBMOME010000224.1:41750-57415 GCA_049323095.1 Thermodesulfobacteriota bacterium | reverse complement strand
GAGCACCTCCTCCAAAGGCTGGCACATTCGCCGAGAAAGCGAAAACTAGCCATGACACAACGGTTTGAACTGTGACCCTCAACTTATTTTAACGCCTATGATCTCCCCTCCAAACCTCCCCATACGTCGACCCGACCAAGGATGCCTCATGCCGAAAGCTTCATAGGAATTCACACGTTCACCCAGCCAATGGTCGACCCACGGGCACTACTTGGCCTCAGTCTTTTCCTTGCCAGCAGCGGGCTTGTCCTGCCGAGCGCCGTCCACTTCATCAACCGGCACCCGTCGTAGAAAAAAGTCACCCGATGCATGATCCTTTCTCAAGATCCAGACGCGGCCGGAGTCGGTATCCAGCATGAACGTCTGATCCTTGATGTTCGGAGACACAAAAATCTGAAATCGTCCTGTCGCGGTTACAACCGTGCTGGAGGGCTCGGCCTTGAGGGACGTCGTAATGTCCCTGCCCAGAGGCCATTGAGCCGCGGCGACACCCGACAGGCCAAACACGCACAGCATCAGGAATACGGGACCTCGAATTGACCTCATCTCTACTCCCCAGCAGCATTTCTTCAAACTATAGCAGGCCGTGAAACATGGGTCAAACCTAACCACGGGGCCGGAGATTCCCCTCGAACCTGTCATTGCGACTCCGCTGAAAAGCGGACGAAGCAATCTCCCGGCCTTCAAGAAAGCGGAATGCCAGCGGGGCGGCCTCGCATAAGTGAACATTTATTTTGTCCCGTACAAGTGACTTGACTTGAGTTTGCCGCGTTTGCTAACATGCAGCCACTCTAAAGTATCAATAGATGCGGAGATTGCCCAGGGGAAGACGGTGCGAGACCGTCGCTGCCCCGCAGCTGTGACCGCAGACGAAAGCCGCTACAGAGCCACTGGAGAAGATTCTCCGGGAAGGCGCGGTGAGTAGGAAGAAGCGGAAGCCAGAATACCCGAGCATCTCCAAAAACCCTGAATGGCCTGCGCGGGCGGGTTGGGGAAGAGAGACTTGGGCCCTTTCCCTTCGCTGGGTTAGGGCTTTTTGTTTGGGATAGCTGTCGTGAGCGATCCCTGAAGGAAAGTCCCGAGTTCCGCGGCAACGGAACTCGGGACCAGAGCGGGAATGGAATGCCGATTCCCAACTCCCGCCATTATCCTCATCCCAGCTCTTCCGGTCAAGACCGTTGGGCTCCCGCAAACGCCACCTGTGGAAGGGAGCAGTGTGCCGTTGTGTCGCCCAGGCAACCCCTGGCGGCCGTACCGGTTTCCGATGGTTTCGATCTCTCCCCGTAGCCGCAATGCAGGCCTGAATCCTTCAAAACTGGGAGTGAGGGAGATGAAGAGCGTACTGACGTTGTGTGTTGTCATGTCCACCGTTTGCTTGGTCACGGTTCACGCAGATCAGCTACTGGCACAGCAATCTCGCCAACCTGAGACTTTGCCGCCTGTGGAAGTCGAGCCCCCGCGTGCTCGCGAAAGAAGTGCCGCAGCAAGGGGAGGAACCATGACGGCTGAAGGGTTCGGGTACGGGCAGCCGGTTCCTTCCGGGCTGCCTTTTTCTGACTATTCCTTGACTTCCGGAGAGGTAGTCTCTGCGACAGGAACCACCGCGAATCTGGCCGCGGTCCCTTCCGCCATTAGCGTTGTAGAAAACAGCGGGGTCTCTTCTCTTGGCAAAGAGGGCCTGAGCGACGTCATTAAAGGACAGCCGGGTATCTGGTCCTCAGGGTTTGCTGGCAATCCCTTTGATGCACTCATCGTCGTGAGGGGTTTTTCCAACGAATCCGCTAACAGAGTCTCAGTACTGATGGACGGAGTGAACCTTAACGTCCCCCGACAGGAGGCGAACACCAACTTTATTTTCCCTGAACTCATAGAGCGGGTCGAGGTGACACGAGGGGACGCTGTCATCCCATCAGGCGACAAATCCATCGGAGGAGCGATTAACGTGATCGTGAAGAAGCCTCGACAGAACCCCGGGCTATTCTTCGGCGCGGAAGGCGGCTCTTGGGGCACGGATAGGGAGTGGGTCGGAGTGAATCTCGTACGCGACTCACTGGCCGCGGGGATCTTCCTGGGGCGCTACTCGCAGGAAGGCTGGAGGATCCATTACGGCTCCGACAGATGGGAGGAGCCTTTTCGCCGACCCGGCCCGTGGGCTCTCTATAATGTGCAAGGGAGCCTTAACTGGAAAATCACCCCTCGCCTGACATTTGACCTCTCCCATCTCATTTCAGACCAGCGCCTCGGCAACTATGAGGCCATAGACAAGGCGAGATGGGAACGTCGAGACATCAGAGACATCCAGTTCGACGTCAACGGAGGCAGACCGTTTGACGACTTCCCCGAAGAACGATGGGACAACATGACCATTGCGAGGCTTTTGTATGAGGGAGGCATACTCGGCAAGCTCGAAATCACAGGGACGGGTCGGACGTATGACCGTAGTATACGAAATCTGTTCACCTGGACTATCGCGTCCGATCAGCGCTGGGCCGATTATCAACTCATCCTCAATTATTCTCGGACAGATCGATACGGGTTCGTACGCAACGACCTTACCCTGAGAAACGAGAACGCAAGTGGAAGATTCGTCAGGGAGAGCCGTGGGATCAATCTCGACATGACCGTATACGACGGTCTCTTTGCTGCGACAAGCATCACCGGAGTGGGATTTGTTTCCACACCTTTCAACTTTGCTCCCACCTACGTATACACGCAGACTCAGCCCAATGGTCTGGGCCACAGCAGCGAGCAGAGGGGCGATCGGGAAAGCCTCAGTTATTCGATTATCAATCAAACCCGTCTTTGGGACAGGCTCGTTATTGGGCTGGGGTACAGACTGGAACTTTACGACCTGAAAGATCTTTATTCTCAGAACGCAGCGCTCGCTCCTGTTCGTGCAAGACAGGATTTCAAGAAGAGCGCATCTCAGTACAGCCTCGGCTTTGTGTACGACACAGAGCTGGGATCCAACATTTATCTCCGCCACTCGCGAACATATCGTATGCCGAACTTCGACGACATCATCAATCTGTCGTACCCTTACGCGTTCGCACATCCGAGTCCGGTGTGGCCGTTACAACCGGAGGAAGGCACACTCAGGGAGTACGCGGTCAGACACTGGTTCACGCCCACTATCTACACAGGAGTGACCTATTACGAACTCGACATGGATAACGAGATCTACTACGGCCCGGACCCTGCGCTGGCAGGAGCTTTTTCCAAGAATCTCAATGTGCCGCAGGTATCTCATTCCGGAGTAGAGGTCGAAGCTATGGCGCGTATTACCCCTCGGTGGACCCTGAGAGCCAACTATACGAGGCAAAAAGTGATCTTCCGCTCAAACTGGCAGCCCTTTGATCCTCTCAAAAGAACGACCGAAGACAAATGGTTGACTTTGAATCCGGCTGAGATGGCCAATGCTTCGTTGGCGTACGAAAATAAAGAGTGGGGGTTCTCCGCGCTTTTCACGTACCACTATGTGGGGACCAGGTTCATGGTCAACGATATCTTCAATCAGTGGCCGGATCTGGAACCTGCCAAATGGGGAGATATCGCCTTTTCACAGACCGTATTCGACGGCATGACGACGCTTTACTTCGGCGTGAATAACGTGTCGGACCGACAGTATGCGATCCAGGGCTCCATAGCCACCATTTACCCTCCACCCACATATGCGGCCACGGAAGTGCAGGTATGGTGGCCCAACGCAGGGAGGACCTACTACTTTGGTGTAAAAACATCCGCGGATTTCCATCGGATGCGACTGCCCACAACAGAGGATCTGCGCCGCATGGGGACTCGTCTTTACGGCGCTGCCAACGACGGGGTGGAAGGCATGTCGAACATTGGCAATCGAATGAGAGGACTGGTTCCGTACTAGATCACAACGGGTGTTCAACATTCTTCTGCCTTGGGTCAAGGGCGATAGGACGGCGATTCGGTGGGGGATGATCTTCAGGGAGGAGAATGTGCTCAACACTCTTCGTCGATCAATCGAGCCACAGGAGTCATTCTGGGATTGTCGGTCGCGGGATTGGTGTCCACAAGCGCACGTATTTGAAAGCATCCAGCCAGGTTTGCCTCTGTAATGACGTCGTGGGGGGTTCCCTCGGCGAAAAAACGACCGCGATGGAGGATTTTCAAGTGGCCGCAGGATTCAGCCACGAAGTTGACGTCATGCGACATCACGAGAATAGCGATTCCCTCGTCGTTGATGGATCGGAGCAGCTCCATCAAAGAGAGTTGGGCGTGCAGGTCGAGATGGTTAGTAGGCTCGTCTAATAGCAGAACACGGGGTTCCTGGGCAAGACTTCTCGCTATCCTCACTCGCTGCCTTTCTCCCCCTGAAAGAGTTTCCACGAGCCGATCCGCAAGGTGAATGACACCCGTCTTTGTCATGGCGCATTCAACTGCATTCCAATCCTGCGGTGTTTCGAAGTACAAGCCTCCGTGGTGCGGAGCACGTCCCTGCACCACTTCATCTCTAACGCTCAACCCAAGCTCTGATACTTCTTCCTGCGCGACCACAGCGAGGCGCCTTGCCACCTCCTTTCGAGGCAGCTCAGCCATGTTTTTGTCCTGGAAGACCACCCTGCCGCTCTGCGGCTTGAGAACGCCGCTGAGCAGTCTCATAAGAGTTGATTTTCCTGAACCGTTGGGGCCAATGACACCCACACAAGCGCCTTCACCAATGGTGACGCTCACGCCGTCCAGCACGAGTCCGGTCTCGTACCCGAATCGAATGTCCGTGCACTTCAAGAGGCTCGGTTTTATGGCTTCGGGCGCCAAGTCCGACTGGCCGTATCCGGTCAACACGCGCACCTCCGAGAAGTCATGTCCTATCGCCTGAGCAGCAGATATAAGAAAAACGGGGCCCCGGTCAGAGCGGTTATCACCCCGACCGGTAGTTCCACCGGGTATGCCACCACCCTGGCTATACAGTCGGCCGCGGCTAGGAAGGAGGCTCCACCCAATAGCGCGGCAGGGAGAAGCACCCGATTGTCGGGTCCGAAGAGCAGTCTCATGGCATGGGGGACTACGAGCCCCACGAATCCTACAGGACCGGCGACGCTCACCACCGTGCCTGTGATTGCCGCTGCGGCAGTCATAAAGAGAACGCGCGTATGCGCTACGTCGAGTCCCAGATATGCTGCGGTGTCATCCCCGGCCATGAGAACGTTGAGACGATTTGCATTCAAGAAGATGGCAATCCATCCCAAGGCTACCAGCAGGCCTGCGACGCCCGTCTTCCGAGCATCCGCAAGGCTCAAGTCACCCAAGAGCCAAAAGAATATGCGTTGCATTTCATGGGAGCCGGCGACCGAGACGGTGAGCAGCGTAAGCGCATTCATGAACGCGCCCACGATGACGCCTGCCAGAATTACCGTAGTCACGTATCCACCGCCTTGCTTCCTCGAGGCCAGGTGGTACACCAGCGCTACGGTCACGAGGCTCCCCAAGAAAGCACACACGGATGTGCCGAGCACCCAGCCTGGTCCCAAAGTGACTATGGAGATCACTGCCCCAAAGGAGCCACCACTCGCTATCCCCGTAACATAGGGATCAGCAAGCGGATTCCTGAGAACCGACTGAAACACTACCCCGGCTACGGCCAACCCTGCTCCCGTCACGGCCGCGAGCATCGTTCTCGGCAGCCGATAAGAAAAGATAATCGACAAGATCGTCTGCGTATCCCGGCTTGTTGAGCTTCCCCGTATCAGCGTGCCCCATGTGAAATCCGTGGTGCCGATCGTAAGCGAAATCAGGCCGACGATTGCGAGCAACGCAGAGAGGCCCAAGGAAACAAGTATGGTTTTTCGTAATACTGAGAGGCTCATTCGCACCCCAAGGAGCGGACGCTAATTGGGACCCGTAAAGAGGCTCGGGTGAAGAAGACGAGCCAACTGTTCGAGCGCTTCGATGATTCGAGGCGAGCAGCGAGCCATAACGTCGGCATCCAAGGGATGGATTCTCCCATTCCTCACCGCTTGCAGTAGTTGGTGTTGGCGCCATTCGTCACTGCATTCCGTATCTCTGCATTCCTTGTCCAGAACGAGTATGATTTCCGGGTCCTTCGTAATAACCTCTTCCATACTCAAACGAGGGAAAGGAAAGGCCACATATTCTGCCACGTTGGCTCCCCCGGCTTCGCGAATCAGAGCGCCGATGAATGATTTGCCGCCGGCTACCACGAGCGGCCTTGTTCCAACGGCAAGAAGGACCGACGGCCTTTGCGCGGTTCCCAGTCGGGCCGACATCTTGTGCCGCCTTTGCTGAATGTCACCTATAATTCGGGATGCCTCTGCTTCCCGAGAAAGAAGTTTGCCCAGCCTCATGACCAGGTGGCAGACATCGTCGAGACTCCGACTGTCGTCGATGAATACGGGCACACCCAAGTCTGCTAGTCGTTCAATTGCCTCAGGCCGGGCCCCGTCTTTCGTGGTTATCACCAGATCGGGACGCGGGGCTATCACGCGCTCGATGTCGGGCCTCGTGTAAGACCCAATCTCCCGTATCTTCGTTACAGCCTCGGGATAGTTGCACCGGCGGGTCCTCCCGACCAGGAGATCGCCCGCATCGAGCGCAAACACCGCCTCCGTCAGACTCGGCGCGAATGAAACAACCCGCTCCGGCGTCTTCCTTACGCAGACTTGTCGGTGCAGATCGTCTGTCACACACACTTCCGGCGGGAAGCCGCCAAAGACTTCGATGCAAGTGAACATCGTGAAGAGCACTGCGGGCCAGAAGGTCCAAAGAGTATTACTCCTTAACGCGTGAACGCGCCTCTTTGAATACGATGGGGACCACATAGTTGACACTCTCCGTATTGAACCTCTCCGGCAGCTTCGGGAATCTCTTGGATGCCTTCCGGACAATGTTGAGCGCTGCTTGGTCCAGAATCTCGATCCCGGAATGCTGTGCAATCCGCAAATCCTTCATCGACCCGTCTCGATTTACTGCAAATGCGACCAACACTTCTCCGTGGCGCTTGCTCCCAAGCGCTGTCCTCGGATAATAGGCTGCCTGCATGATGGCTGACAGCACTTCTTCCCTGAAACCAGGGGACGCCGTGCCCGCGGAGGCTGCCAATCGGCGCTCAACCGCTGCGATGGACGAAGTGCTTGGAGCAGACTCGTACGGGTTCGGGCCTCTTTCGGTATGCGCCTCTTTCCCGGCCTGATCGCCCCAGGCCTCCGTGTTCGAGTTCGGCGTGAGCCTCGGTTCATGGTTTGATTCGTAGCTGACACGTGCGGTAGCGTCCACCACGTGCTGGAGGTCCGAGACAGCGCGTCTCGCTTTCTCGGTCGCAGCCTGCTCAAGACTTCCACCCATGGACGCGACCAAAGGAGGCGAATCAATGCCGGCTGGGCTCGGCGCATCGGGAGTATATTCCTCATGGCTCACAAGTCTGACCATCACCGTTCCATACCCGAGGATGCCTATCCCAGTGGGCGCATCGAAATAATGGAAGAGCAAGAGACAAAGGAGAGCTATGTGGAGCCCCAGGGAGGCCGCCAACCCCTTTAGGGATTCATGGTGGCCACGAAACGTTTCGGAATATCTGCCTATCGAGGTGAACTCCGGCTCCGAATCAACATAACGATGCTCGTATCCAAATTCATTCTGACCAGCCGCTTCGTCATTGACGTGTTTGCGGAAATCAGGCTTTAGATCGTCAATCAGCAGCTCCGTGTGAACCGAGACCTCGTTGAACGAGTAAGCTACATCGCAATCCGGCGAGATATTGGCGCCTTCGCTGCAGGTCTCTCCAAGCAGCTCTATAAGCCATCCGGGACGGCATTGTGGCGTCATCTCGTGAATCATCCGCTCCATCCCTTATATGGGGATGCTACCCTGAAAGCATTTTGGAGCCGAACAAGCCGGAGTTCGAGAAAACTCACCGATCATTACTCTTCGCGGACGCGTGCCAGCAGCCGGCCGGTTCTGGGTCCTGAGTACTTCCGGCGATTCAAGTCCGAGAACAAAAAAACCCGAGCCTTGGAAAGGTCTCGGGAATGCACCCAGCTTCCTTGTTCCCGTAGATCGGCCGTCTCGCGCAGCTTAGACAGTATCAGGCAGGTCTTCTGGCTCCCGGATCGTCCTACTCCTCCGCACCTTCCCACCTCGCTTAACGAGGCAGTGGTTATCAGGGAGTTTCGTCCCCGGTTACAGCGGCGGGACCGCGCCGGCTTCTGACCGGCTTCCCTATTAAGCTCTCAAGAGCACCTGTAAGCTCAACCTAGCTGGACTCAGGCTGCAAGTCAACGATTATTGCTGGAAGAACAGGGACCGTTCAGTTACGCGAGAGGAGGGTGTCGTTGCGGCCATAGGGAAGCAACAAGACCATTAAAGCAGCGGCTGTCATTTGCATAAATAGATGCTCCGCAAAGACCGATTTGGGTTTGAAACGGATCTCCAAATCGGTTATTGTCCCTTTTTCATCTTCCCCAGATTGGCATTGAACAGATTCGGTAGCGCAGAGATGCGTCGAGAGGATCGCTCTTGACAATCGCTGTATTTCTGTGATATTAAAGCATATTACGCGAGTTTTACATTATGGATGTCTTGGTCCGCGGTTTTGCCCTGTTCCGGCAAAACCACTTTGCTGGACAGGCTTTTGGCGAGGTGCAGAGCATTCATGATTCGATTCCGACAATCGCTCTTTCTCATCGCGGCAGCACTCTTGCTCATGGCGCCGACCGGCGCGTGGGCGCTTACCGGCGCGGAAATCCTCGACCAAGTGGCTCAGAAAGGCATTGGTGAGGGTGGATTCCGCATCTCCTTGCAAGTGGAGACCACGAAAGGAAAGAAGAAGCTCAAGGACCATACCATCTGGCTCATGGGTCGAGTGAAGCCGGATGAGACTTCTTTTTTTATCGATATCGAGGCACCGCCCGATGCACGTGGCACGCGCTTCTTGTTCAAGGTGCGTTCCGGGCAAAAGCCCGAGGTTTACATGTACGCGCCGTCGACAGGCAAAACCACCCAACTCAACCAGAGCAATCCACTGGTAGAGCTCGGCCGCACCGGCCTGACTATGGAAGAAATCCTAGCTCTCGCGCCTCAGGGAGACGAAACGGCAACCTTGGCCAAGGAGGAAGTCGTGGACGGTCTGCCCAGCTACGTGATCCGGATCGCATCGCCGGGACAACCTGGTGAACGGCTCATCTGGGTAGCAAAGGACGACTTCTTTGTACTCAAATCACAGCAAGTCGATGCCGGCGGCAAGGTGAGCAAATCATTTCGAGTGGTGGAATTCTTCAAGACCGAGCAGGGGCGAACGTTTCCTCGGGCGGAGGAGATCCTCATGCCTGAGAAGGGGCTCCGCATCAAGGTGAGGCAAGAAAGCGCAGTCTTCGGGATAGAGATCCCGGAGGAGGTTTTGAACCCCCAAACCTTTGGGGCTTATCGATGGCGTACATGAAGTGAGGACTGGCAGTGTACTGAGCTGGCGGAAAGTGTTTCGCCGACATGAAATGAACTGTTTCGTGAACATGAAGGGGTATGGTGGCGCCGTGATAACGAAACGGATGGGAAGCCTCATCGCAGCATGTCTTCTTCTGGTTTCCGGCTGTGCAGGGATGCCGGATTTGAAGCGCATGCAAGGAAACATGGACGCCATGGTTTGGTACATGGGCAGCACCGCCGACAGCACCAGGCGAATGGCGGATAACGCCGATCGGATGCAAGGCCAAGTCGGCCAAATGGTTGCCGCGTTGGAAAAGAAGGGACAGTCAGCGGAACGAGCTGTCCAGAATTATCTTCAGGCCTTTGTGGACAACGACCGGGCCTCCATTGCCCAGCTTAAGAACATCTCTCAGGAGCTGAGTATGGTGCGGGGAGCATTACGGAAACCCGCAGAAGTCCCAACGCCGGACGATGCCAAGAGGCGTGAGGAACTGAACGGCAAATTGAGGGCTCTGCAAGAACGGCTCGACACAATTACTACACGCCTCGAAAAGATGGAAAAACGCTCCCGCGAATAGTTTTGGCGCGGCACTTTCGCCGTGGCTTGTCCTACCTCTCCCAAGAGCTGATAGTTCTGTAGCGGTCCCCAAATAAAAATCGCGAAATGAGTTCTGGCTGTTATCTGTCCCCCGAAGGGGGAGCACCTAGAGTAGCCACGGGTGAAACCCGTGGTACGCAGCACCAATAATAAATTTCATTCGGCCCTGAAAGGGTCGACCCTTTCAGGGCCGTTCTCCGGATTATCGGAGGGACGACTTCCCCTGGGTTTCACCCAGGGCTACTCACAGTATTCCCCTTTGGGGAATTCCGGAATGGAGAGAAACTCGGCTGGGAGTAACGCTCACATAACTGGTACCGCTGCTGCCGTTTCGCTTGAGGACACCGACGGAACTTTCGAGAATGGATATATACGTTCGATCCCATACTTGCCCGGCTGACTCTCCGCATCTAATTTGCTAGTATGACCATCATGGAATTGCTAAGTGAAATAGCCTTCGCGTCACTGACCGTGTTCCGGGAAGCGGCTCCGTATGTGCTGCTTGGTTTCCTGGTGGCCGGGATCCTCCGAGCGTTCGTCGGGCCGGACACCGTAGTCCGGTATCTTAGACGAGGCCGATTTCGGTCGGTGCTGTACGCTTCAGTCCTGGGCATTCCTATACCGCTCTGATCTTGCGGCACCATTCCCGCAGTTGCGGGGCTACGCAAGCAAGGAGCAAGCAAAGGCGCGGCTCTGGCCTTCCTCATATCAACACCTGAGACCGGCGTAGATTCCATAGCCTTGAGCTATTCCCTCTTGGGACCCGTGATCGCAGCAATAAGGCCAATTGCGGCTTTCGTTACCGGGTTGGTGGCCGGAATCATCGAGAATGTCTCTTCAGGCTCTTCCAAAGAAGGTCACGATGCCCCTCCAAACCTCTCATGCTCGATTGACGGCTGCTGCGACGGCCAAGACTGCGACCCCAAGGACCACGCAGCTCATCACACGTTCTATGAAAAGATCCGCGCGGGCGTACGGTTCGCGTTTGACGATCTGATGAGCGATCTGGCGGTCTGGTTCTTGGCAGGCATCGTGCTGGCCGGGTTGATCAGCGTGCTGGTCCCCGCTACCCTGGTGACCGAGTATCTCGGTTCCGGCCTGCTCGCGTATCTCGCGATGCTGGTTGTGAGCCTGCCCATGTACGTGTGCGCGAGCATGTCCACACCTGTTGCTGCCGCGCTCATGCTCAAGGGATCAAGCCCTGGAGTAATTATGGTTCTCATGTTGGCCGGGCCGGCAACCAATGCGGCAACCATGACCGTAGTGGGCGGACTTTTAGGAAAACGAACCCTGGCAATTTACCTTGGAACAATTGTCGCTTGTACGCTCCTCTTTGCGTTCGTGACAGACCTGATCTTTGACTCGTTCAGTCTGCACGCGGCCGCGGGCGCGCTCGCAGCCGGCGGAGAACTGTTGCCCGGATGGCTGGAATGGGGTGCTGCCATATTGCTCGCCGCGTTTATCGTGAGAGTGGTGTGGACGAGAGGGCCTCGTAAGTTGCTGACCCAGGCCTTTGCCTCGGAATCCGCGCAGGAAGAACAGCCAGCGGAATCGGTTTGCACAAGCGAGACATGCTCCGGAGATACCTGAGCGCCTAAATAAGTCATCCCGTAGGGATGACCGATTCACTCAACGCCTGGTGTTTGACTGTCGGCAAGGAGGAACCCGCAGAAAAGCGCCCATGCCTTCTGAATCCACAAGCCCATTGATCCTCATTCATCCTCCCGCGGTGAGCAAGAGGTACCTGAAGACCAAGTTCATGCCTTACGGCATGGCGGTGATTTACGCGTATCTCAAAGAACACGGCATTCCGGTGGAGCAGCACGATTATCTCATGGAGTATTTGTTTGACGCGCCCGAAGATATCGACTTTCACAACCCGGCAATGAGCTTTACTGAGAAGGATTTCCTCACATATCTGCGTGACGGATCGGGACACCCTGGATTGGCGGCTTTTGCGGAGAAGTACGGCTCCGGATTGGTCTCTGACAGGGGTTTCTATGCCTTTTCTATTGTCGCGTACCACCAGTTCTGGGCGAGCTTGCTCCTGAGTCGATACATTCGCGCCCATGACCGACACGCGGTCATAGTCTTCGGAGGCCCCTTTATCACCATAAAGCCGACTGAATCGATTATTCACTATGGATTGGCCGATTACTGGGTCAAGGGGAGCGGGGAGCTCCCGCTCCTAATGCTTTACAAAATGCACCGCGGAAGTGGAGGCCATTCGCTGAAAGACATTCCCGGACTGATCTTTATGCAGGACGGGGAGTTTGTTGAGAATCCGAGATCCGAACCGGCTGCTATCGGGGAACGCGCTCCAGATTTTGAGGGCCTCGATCTCGAGCAGTACTGTTATGACCATCCGCTTACCGGCGATCAGACTCTCTTTCTGCCGTATCGGATTACCAAGGGATGTCCTTCCCGATGCACGTTCTGCACGGGTCGGCTCGTAGACCGGTATGCGGTAAAGCCGGTTGAGAAGGTGGTTTCCGAACTCATCTCTCTTTCTCAGCTATATCAGACGAATAACTTCATGTTCGCCGACGCATCGGTCAACGGGAGCCCTCGCCTTCTGGAGCGGGTCTGCGACGAGCTGATCCGAAGGTTTCCTAATATCCGGTGGTACGCGTATGCGCGGGTACGGGGTTTCGATTCTCGCTTGTTGACCAAGGTACGGAACGCGGGGTGTTTCAGCCTATTCTGGGGCCTGGAATCGGCGCATCAGCCTACGGTGGAGCTGCTCGGCAAAAGGTTTCAGGTAGAGCGGATGTATGAAGTGATCGACCAAGCCATCGAGCTGGGAATCAAGAATTATATTCATATCATGTACAACACCCCTCACGAAACCGAGGCGGACGCGAAAGCCTTCATACGCCTGGTGGAGCGGTACATTGATTCCCCAATGGTCGTATTTCTGCCTGGACGCTTTCTCCTGGAGCCTCAATCGCTCATGTTCCAAGACCCCGAGGCCTATGGCCTGGCGAACATTGAGAAGGTTGGGACCAGCCTCTTTGAACGTGAGCAATACACCTATGACGAATCCGGGACCGGTCTGAATTCTGAGGATGTGCTACGGCGAAATGAGGAGCACAAACGGAAGCTTGGGGACCACTTGGAGTGGATACGGTATCAGGCCATGACGCGGAACTCGAAGAGTCGAGTGGTCAGGATGATTCCTTCACGCTTGCTTATGCGTACTGCCAATCATGCTCGGCGTTCGCGCCTGGCCGCCCATCTCCATGACGCGCTTGTCAATTGGGTAGAGTCAACGGCTCGCAGCCTGGGCGAACAGATGTAGAATCGGCCTCAAAATTGCGAGGATGCGTCACCGCATCTTACGAACTAGCGGCCCAACAGACGACTTAGTTTTACTGCAATTCCCCGAACCTTCCCCAAATCGACACCGGTCCTGAAATTCATCGATTCCAGCGTCTCAATGACATTTTCAGTGGGGATATTCCCCTTTGCGCCTGGAATGAACGGGCAGCCTCCCAGACCTGCGACGGACGTATCGAATCTTCGCACACCCATTTCCAACGCAGCCATCAGGTTTGCCTGCCCGAAACCGTGTGTGTCGTGTAGATGCAGAGCGATCCTCTCCGCTGAGATTTTATCGAGTAGCGCAGCCAACAACGCGCGCGTATCTTCCGGTCTGCCCATGCCCGCGGTATCCGCGAGGCAGATCTCGGAAGGCCCTCGCTCTTCCAGCGCGGCCACAATCTGCATCACCTGATCTACCGGCACCGCGCCTTCGTAGAAGCACCCCAGCGCGCACATCACGCCCGCGGTCACGCCAACGCCATGCGAAATCGCGAGATCGATCATGTCCAGGGCCTGGACCAATGCCTCGGTCACGGTCATGTTCGAGTTCTTCAGGCTGTGGGTCTCTGAAGCAGAGACGAAGATCTCCACGTACTCTAAACCCCTGTCCAAAGCAGCTTCCAGTCCACGGCGATTGAGTACCAGAACGCTGTATCGGACCTGCTCCTTGTTCTTAAGGTACTGGAAGACCTTATCCGTATCGGCCATCTGAGGCACGAGGCGAGGGTTCACAAAGGATCCGATTTGTATGCGAGAGAGCCCCGCGTCTGCGAGGTGATTGATGATTTCCGCCCGTGTTTCGGCCGCGAGGATCGTTTTTTCGTTCTGGAGCCCATCCCGGGGTCCCACTTCCTGAAGAATTACCGATTCTTTTCGCTTTTCCGTCATTTTTGACGCCTTTGCCATTCTGAAAGACGCTCACTGGAGCTCTACGCCGACTAATCCGCGTTGAAGCGCAAGCCTCATTCGGTGGCCGACAATATTATAGCATTGAGGACCTCTGGCTCTAAGGACGCATCGCCGCGTATTTGTCGTGCCTTGATCCGCCTCGGCGCCAGCGCAGCGGAACCCTCCTTGACATCGTGGGTCAAAGATTCTACGAGCAAGGGCTCGTCGCTGAGAGGCCGGCCGAGCATATTCGGCCTCGGACTGCTCGCGATCCTGGAGGAGACTATGGAAATTCCGACAAATGAGCCCACGGCTGAAGATTGCGTGTCCTATATACTCGAATGTAGCGGTCATAGAGTCGACCCAGAGGTGGCGCAAGAGCTGTGGCAAAGAATCTTGCAGCACAAATGGTTCCTTTCCGAGAAGCTTGAGCGCGACGTGGGGATGAAGGTCGCGTGTATCGACTTGATCGAGAATCAACTCTCCGATCTCGGAGGAGCCCGCGAAGAAGAAAATCTCCGGATTCTCAATGAGTTGGACGCAAGGAGAATAGATCGGTCGATCTGGGATACCATCTCCGACTCTCAGCCGCCCAAACAGATCGTCAATTGGAGGATCATACTTCCACTCACGGAAATGGATCTGGCCCGCAAACATGGAGTGACCCCACCCAAGGCTATCATCTTCTTCGGTCCTCCGGGCACGGGGAAGACACACTTCGTCCGCGCGATCGCGGGAGTGCTTCAGTGGTGGTACGTGGAGATTAGTCCGAGCAGTCTCATGAGCGAGGGTGAAGAAAAGCTGGGCTCGAACCTGAAGCGACTGATGGAGCGGATACGCGACCTGAATGAAGCAGTGGTTTTCATTGACGAATTCGAAGAGATTGCCGGGAGCCGCGATCAGGCATCTCGAATGGACAAGTCAATCACTAATGAGTTTCTCAAGCAGGTTCCGCAGCTCAAGAAGATGGAAAAGAAGAGCCTCCTCGTGTGCGCGACCAATTACATACGAGAGCTGGACGCAGCCTTGCTCAGACCCGGGCGCTTCGACTGCATCATGCCGGTTGGGGGGCTGGATGACCTGAGTCGGAGGACGATCTTCGAACACTACCTTGCCCGCACCAACAGGGGCGAGGTGGATGTACAAAGAATTATCAAGAAAATCCCCCTGTTCACTCCTGCGGACATCGAATATCTGTTCCAAAGGGTCAGACAGCATTCGTTCGAAAAGGAGTACGCTCGAGGCAAGGACTACAAGGTGACCACCAAGACCTTTTTGGAGATGATCCCCACAATCCGCCCTACCCTGACACAAGAGATCGTTACAGAGTTCGAACAGGATTGCGCGCAGTATTCGCGGTACTAGAAACTGTTGCAAGACCTATGAGCTATTGAAGAAGTAGGGGGGGGGGGGGGGGGGGGGGGGGGGGGGGGGGGGGGGGGGGGGG
>JBMOME010000224.1:994-41740 GCA_049323095.1 Thermodesulfobacteriota bacterium | reverse complement strand
GGCCCTTTTTGCAAAAAGGGCCTCCCCGGACCCCTCCCCAAAAACTCCTATCTTTCCAAACAGTTCCACCGGCGTCGTGATGACACGGCAAGCCGATGTAGACCACAATGGGTGCACTATCGCTACCAGCCCGAGCGATAGAGCAGGTTATGCAACCAGTTGTAATATTCTTGAGAGATAGCAATTTGGGCAGGCACGAGACCGGCCCCTACATTGCCAACCGGTTCAAGATCGCCCGGACGCAACCCGTACCTGATTTCCTCTCCGTTCCAGGAAGCCTTCCCGGATCAGGCGCTCCAGAATCAGGGCAACTCGCTTCGGCTCTTTTCCCACCTCCGTGACAATGTCTTTCATTGCGCAACTCCCGAGCCTAAGAGCCGCTTTAATGATCAAGCCCCGAATCTGGCGATCCGAGCCTTCAAACCGCGTCTGCCGGGAATAGTTGGCGCTCCTTCGATTGGGGTTGCCGTCCATTGGCTTGAGCATGGCGCCGTAATCCATCAGCGCGTAATACCACGATCGCGGATCGGATTTGTCGAGTGTGGCTTCTACTAGAGGCAGTATCTGCTTATCCTTCACAGGCTGTTTGCCGGGAAAAAAGCAGTGGATGAACACGCGTCTAATGTTCGTCTCCAAGAAAACAACCGGTTTGTTAAACGCAAACACCACCAGCGCGCCCGCGGTAGTCTTTCCAATTCCTGGAAGCGTCTGAAGTGTCTCCACAGAGTCGGGGATTCGGCCGCCAAACTCCTCCACCACGATTCGAGCAGTCCGCTGGAGCGCGATGCAGCGGCGATTATAGCCGAGCCCCTGCCATACGGCGAGCACAGCGCTTAGGTCGGCCCCGGCAAGGCCGGCCAAGTCCGGGAACTGCCTTATGAAGGACTCGTATTTGCGAAGAACACGCTCCACTTGTGTCTGCTGGAGCATGATCTCTGAAACAAGGATGTGATAAGGATCCTGAGTCGCACGCCAGGGTAGGTCCCGACCATGCTCCCGGTAATATCCATAGATAAGATCGCGGAACCCGGCAATGCTGTTGCGGGTCGGCTTGTGCATGTTTTCTGGCATTATGGCCATTTTCACAGCTTCTCTCGCTTCAGTGAACAACGAGGATCCGCAGGTTCTCGGGAACTTTGATGAACCGCCACGTGTCAGTTTTAGATAGTGTCTCGGCTGCTGACAAGACTCGAATGTAAAAAAATAGGCGGGGTAGCGGTAGGAAGGCGCTTTGAGGGCCTGCAAGAAGGTTGGTGGAATCCCTTGACAGGGATTTGTCATCACTGGCGAATTATGCTAGAATTCTCGCCCGTTGAGATACCCGTGGAGCGACCTACTCGCGTGGGAGACAATGAAGTGGGAGAATCAGCGGCTGCCGCTCGTTAGGTGTTCCGCGTGGGCAGGACCCGTTAGGGCTGGAAATGTCAGTGCCGAAGTGAGATCATATCAGCCTGTATGGAGCGCTTGCGAGAATGATATATGACCGCTTGCATAGAGAGCCAAGATCCTTGAAGCTCTTTTCAAAAGGAACCACCTCCACATCTGCGTGAATCATGCTGTCATGAGGGTGTATCGAATCATGTGTGGCATGGCGGAATTCTCAGTTTCGGGGGGCAAGTGATTGGGATGGCAGCGGTTCAGTGTCTGACTGAATACCTTCGCAAATCCCGAAAGCGGCTCAGGCGCCCCTTTGTAACCTTGAGCTATGCCCAGAGCCTGGATGGATCCATTTCCGCCCGAGCCGGCGAACCTCTGACAATCAGCGGCCCGGATTCGCTCATTTTGACACATAAGCTGAGAGCTTGTCACGATTGCATCCTTGTAGGGATCGGGACGGTTCTTTCTGACAATCCGCGCCTAAATGTTCGGCTGGTCGAAGGGAAGAACCCTCGGCCCATTATCCTGGATAGTCGGCTCAGATTACCGCCGAACAGCAACATTTTCTCTCATAACGGCGACTCCCCTCTCGTCATCACCCGCGAGAATTCCGATAGACGACGAGCTCAGACGCTTATCGATGCCGGGGCCACCGTGCTGGAAGTTCCCGCGAACGCGCGCGGTCAGATCAGCTTGACGAGCATGATAGACCTGCTCGCTGAAATGGGTGTGCGCAGCATCATGGTGGAAGGCGGGTCCCGGGTGATAACGAGCTTTCTGATGGCCCGACTCGCGGATTATATCGTGCTCACCGTCGTGCCGGTCCTGGTGGGAGGGCTGCGAGCGGTCAGTGATTTGAATCAATCCGACCCGGGGTGCTTTCTGAGAATAAGGAATCTGGGTCATGAGTGGCTCGGCGAGGATTTGATCGTCTGGGGCAGCCTGCTGTGAGACTGGTCCGGGGAGGTTTCGGTTAAAAGAAGGCCTCCTCGGTGACTCTCAATAAAGCCCAAGATTTGTTGAGTTGCTTCGAGATAGGACCGGGGGAAGCCCCTCTGCATCGCAAGGCGCTTCCCCCGGGTCTCTTTTGAGACGTACCGTAACCGCGTGAACCCGGGGTTTTTTGCGGGTCGCCGGCAGACGAGTGCAATGAGAGAAGGCGTTTATATCAATCGTGCGTCGCAGATGCGGAAACTCTCCAGTTTTCGATCGCTGCTCTTTGCCCTGGTGATCCGTGACCTCAAGGGCAAATACCGCCGCTCGGCGCTCGGAATCTCTTGGGCCCTGATCCAGCCGCTTGTTCTCATGCTGCTTTTCACCATGCTGCGGGGATTCGTGAACATTCCCAGCGAAGGCATACCGTACGTACTGTTTAGTTACTCCGCGCTCGTCCCGTGGACCTTCTTCACTGCCGCGCTCTCCTCTTGCGGCCCCAGCATCATCGACAATGCAGAGGTCATCAAAAAGATCGCCCTACCCCGTGAGGTCTTTCCCCTTGCCGGGGTCACCTCATGCCTTTTTGACCTTGGAATGTCGGGCGTCATTCTCGCGGGCATGATGGCCTGGTACCAAGTTTCGGTGGGATGGGCCCTGTTGTGGCTGCCGCTGCTTGTCTTGCTGGTGGCTGCGGTCGCCTTTGCCACAGGCATGCTCCTTGCCGGGCTGGGAACGTTCCGAAAGGATTTCATCTTCGCGGTCCCGTTCATAGCACAGGCCTGGCTCTTCGTCAGTCCGGTGATTTACCCTATGAGCAGCGTTCCCGAGCAATGGCAGTCGTTATACATGCTCAATCCCATGGTGGGCATTATTGAAGGATTCCGCAACGTGCTCCTGAGGGCTTCTGCCCCACCTCTGGAACCACTGTTGATCTCTGTCGCGGTGACCGCGCTCCTTCTCGTCACGGCATGGCCGATCTTTCGGCGCCTTTCCGCATACTTCGCCGACGTGCTGTGAGGTCGTGATGCCCAACGATGTGGTAATCAAGGTCGAGGGCTTGTGGAAACAATATGGTTTCCCCACGCCCAGACTGATCAAGGATTTGGGCAGAATGTTGCGCGGCCGTCGCGGCGACGACGATCCGTGGGCCTTGCGCGAGATCGATCTGGAGGTGGGACGAGGCGAAACGGTCGGTATTGTGGGGCGAAACGGAGCGGGCAAGAGCACGCTGCTCAAGATACTCGCAGGAGTCAGCGCGCCGACGAAAGGTCATGTTGAGGTTAAGGGAAGGATATTCCCTATGATTGAACTGAACGCGGGCCTCCACATGGAGCTCACCGGGAGAGAGAATATTCGCCTACTCGGCGTGATCATGGGCTTTTCCGGCAAAGAGATCGAAGCCAAGATGCCGGATATCGAGGAATTCACCGAACTAGGAGACTGGCTGGATCGCCCGGTGAGGACCTACTCCAGCGGTATGCTGGCAAGGCTCGGTTTCGGGGTAGCGGTCAACGTAGAGAGCGACGTTATCCTGATCGATGAGACCTTTGCCGTCGGCGATCTCAAGTTCTCCAACAAGAGCCTAGCCCGCATAAAGGAAATGCGAGAGAGCGGCGCGACCGTGCTTCTGGTCAGCCACAGTCTCGACACCCTGCAATTCGTAGCGCAACGAGGCATTCTTCTGGAAATGGGTCGTATGGTCACCCAGGGTTCCGCACTGGAAGCGATCAATGCGTACGAACGGCTGGTGTTCAGATCCGAGCGGGAACGCCTCCAGCATAAGGTGCGGAGCCGGATCTCCAGCGGTGAAGTCCTCATCCATGGGGCCCGCATCGTTGACCTCGCAGGCAACACCCTCACCGAGATGCATGCCGGCGACCCCTTCGGAGTGGAAGTCGATCTGGAGGTGAACCGGAAGCTCGAACGGCCGCTCTTTTCCTTGGGCATCCTAAATGCGGCCGGTATACTGTGCAAGTGGAACATCTCCGAAGAGGATGGGTTCAGCCCAGACAATCTGGAAACCAGGTTCCTCCTCACGGCGTGGTTCAAGCATAATTCGCTGGCTTCCGGCGCTTACGAGGTCCATTTCGCGGTGCGAGATGCGAGCTCATTTGAGACTCTGGAGCGCCTTGCAGGAGTGGCCAGCTTCGCAGTGGTCGGCGACCGACGATCTCGAGGGGTCATCGGGGGCCCATGTGTGTGGGAAGCTCAAGCCAGGGGTTCTGTGCACGATGACCGTAAACTCTCCGCGTCAAATCCTCAAAAAACCACCTGATTGCGATCGCCACGCCTAAAAGTAACGAAGAAGCGGGGATTGATAATTGATAAAGGTTGAATAGAAGTGGATCGCGTTCAGGGGCAGCGTCTGGCTCACCACAACTGAAAGTCCTGCTAGCACAGCCAGGATCAGCCTAGGACGTTCTCCATGTTCAATCAGCGCCAAAGCTCCCCTATAACATAGAATCATCATGATCGGCAGAAAGTCATAATAGTAGCGAGCAGTGGCGGCCACAGTCAGCGATATTACGAGAACCTGCAACACCAATAATATAAGTAAGAGAAGATACATTTTAGCATCCGCTAGAGGCCTATGCTGGAGAGCAATCACCGCGGGCAATGCGCACAAGATAAGCATCGGCATCAGAGTGAATACTGACACGCTCAATTCATTTACATTGATAAGAATATACTGCGGCAAGGCAATCGACTGCACCTTGACAATATACGCGGGCAAACCAATGAAAGGAAATTCCGGGCTCACGCTGGGAACACGAAAGAAGTAAGACCACACATTGTACGGGATGTGGTCGTACCGGAAATAGTAGCCTTTCAAAAAGTATTCTTCGTACCAAGAAGTCAGATATGTAGTTCCGAATTCGAACGCATTATCGAATCGCGCGTAATTGTATGTCAGCAGCAAAGCGATTGCGACCGTGACTATGACGCCGATCACGCCCGTAACTGCCATTTGTTTCCCGCGAGAAGAGGAGCTCGTGCCCTGCCGGAGCATCCCTCGAAGCAATACGACCATCAGAACTGCCACAGCGGGGAGGTACGCGATCCTGGACGCGATGCAAAAAGCAAAAGCCAGGCCGACCAACGCTCCCTCGACTGCGGAAACTTGATAAGCTTCTCTTCGGGCTCGGACAACCACAAAGAGCCCTGCCATGAAAAAGAACATGGCGCCGGTGATTGCTTCATGATGAAATAACGGGATGGTCACCATAAAAACACTATAGCCGTTAAAACAGAATGCCAGGACGAAGAGTGAGACTGCAAATGCCACGGACGAGTGCTTTGTGCGATCGCCAAATTGTATGATGATTAGTGCGAAAAAGAGCGCTATCCCGGCCGTAAATAGGCAGGTGAAGAGCCCTGTGGGGATCTCTGTGCCGAACAGCTTGAGGAAAGGAATCCGTAACAGAGCCGGACCCGGACCTGCATACATGTACGTTTTGCCGTTGAAAACAGCACAGTCCTCCACTTGAGTTTCGTCAATGAAGAGTTGGCCCTTGAGGAATGCTCCGGCCAGCATATTGTAGTTCGGGAAACCCTGACATTCGGAGAAACGGAAAGTCCCCCCACTCTGCCACGCCCAATAGCACAAAAAAAGAGCTACTAAGGCGCTCATGATGAGGATGGTCGTTATTGCTCGCTGCACAACCAATGGAACCTTTTCAATCTCGTCACTTGGCACATGGCTTGTATCCCTATTGCTTCATTCCGTTCAGCCCAAGAAATACACCTCCAAGCACGTTAAGGACCAACACTGCCGCAATAGCTAGCATTAGAGCACGCCTCGCGCCCACAGAAGTCTCCGTGTTCTTCCACCACACTGCAACATTGCATAGAATGAGTGGGAACAACAAGGGCGTGAACTCGTAAAGATACCTGCTCACAGCCCGGTAATAACAGAGCAACAGCAAGAAGGTCAGCAGAGAAGCAACTCCACACGCAGTTACCACCGCAGCTACGACGGGTCGATCCCGAAACCTTTGAATCACTGACTTGGTGGGTATAACAAACAAGAGTGCCGGCATCGTAAAAAGAAACGAGGAAACTACTTCTCGCGACATCACGACGTCTTCTCGGTACGCCAGATCGTAATGTGGATGAATCAAGAAAGGTGATTGCAAGGAAAATCCAGGCAAGGCCAGAAAATAATGATAAAGATTGTAGGGCACGTGGGCTGTCCGAAACGCGTTGTCCATCAGCATCATATACACGTAGAAATGCTTGGCAGGAACGATAACGTGGGTTCGGCCGAAATCGAGGAAGTCTCCGAATCGATAATAATTATAGAAGAGCAAGAGAAAGACTGTCGCGGCCACAGGGATCGTCAAGCAAGCGGCGCTACTACCCAAAGCTGCCGGAGTCTGACGTTGCTTGACGGAAAGGTACAGGCCACAAGCAGCGAATATCGCAGGATAAAAAACCAGCGTGATCCTGCACGCCACACCCAAGCCCCACATCAAGGCCGCCACGCCCAGCCAGATGAAGTGCCTTTCCCGGTGCGCCCATGACACAAAGAAATAAGTGCCCCACACGATAAAGAACATTCCCGCGACGATGCTTTCGTGATAGACCACAGGCCTGCTAACCATATACAATTGAGCCCCTGAAAGAGCAAAGCACAGCCACGTCAGCCAAACGGTCCATTGCTCGCCAGGCGCAAACGATTCCTGGACAATTCGCAGCACCGACCAGAGCCCAATCAAACAGCCGGCCGCGAATGCAATTACCATCAGCCCCGTTGGGCACGGTCCTCCCACCAGCACGACGAAGAGTGCATGCACGAACCCTGGAACCGGTTCCTGGAGGAAATAGTGCTTGCCGTCCCAGATAATTGCATCTATGAGAAAAGGATACGGCAGTGCAGGATCTATGGGGTTTGCTGCTCCAATGCGCCCCGGATGCGGTGGAATCTTTAGATGGAGTTGTCCCTCTAGGATCGCCTCCGCGAGCATGTCGTAATTCAGAAACCCTCGGATCTCCCTGAATCGAAAGCTGCCGTTGGTGTTGAGGTAAAGGTATACTGCCAGCGAAGCCGCCATCGTCAACATGAAAATCAAGGGACGCCAACCGGTTCTCATTTGCATCAAGCGTACTCTCAGAAAGCGTTTGCCAACCAAACGAATGGAAACAAGCGCGCGACGCTGGTGGCAAGCGTTCTACTCACGGGGGATCCTATTGGGAGAAACGGAGGGTTATTTGGACAAAGAGTTACCACAGTCGCTCTTGCATATGTCGAGGATTTCTTGTCTCTTCTGTTTCGTGCTTACCTCACCACACAGCGCTCGATCATGGATTTCCGAGAAGCTCAGGCCATTGAGACGCCTTTCTCCGAAGCATTCGCATAAGCCTTCGTACGTTCTGAGTTCTCGGAGGATTCTCCCTGGTAATTCACCTTCGAACAGAGGCCCATACTGGGATTTCAACGCCTGTATCTTGGCGTCCTTGTCAGCCCCGCCCGCGTGGCTATAAACGTGTACGAGCCTCTCCAGATACGTCCTGAGTGTTTCACAGGAGATTGACGGTCCGGGGGAGGAGACGAAACTGGATCGAACAAAGGCTGGCCCCATTTGCGCGGGCGAACTGACGGAGGAGTCTACCGAGACGCCGGCCTGGTCAGAAGGAACGGGTTTGAAATCGAACACCTTGAGGGCTAGGCAAGCACAGACCTGCCACAGGCATAGACAAACCACCGCTGTCACGAGCGCCAGTAGCCTCACCTTTCCCCCAGCGCGACGAGAGATCTAGGTACTTCAGCAGGATATTCATATCAAAACTGCATCAATGCTGTCAACAACGCGCACAGTCTCACAGCGTTCCGCCCGTGTCTGAGCGATCAGACCGCGCGAGCGACATGCCCATGACCTGTTTCAGGGCATTTCCCACGTCCTTGGCGGAATATGGCTTGGCCACAACCCCATCAAAACCGAATCGTCCATGGTCGGCCATCACGGGGTCGTTCGAGTAACCGCTCGACACAAGTGCCTTGATACCGGGCTGTGCGTCACGAATACGCTGAATGGCCTCCGCACCCCCCATGGAGCCAGGCACGGTGAGGTCCAGGATCACCGCGTCAAATGGCCTGCCGCCTTGCCTTGCAGTTTCACAGCGCTCCAAGGCTTCAAACCCGTCCCGCGCGACTTCCGCCTCGTAACCGAGCAAACATAACATCTCGGACGCGACGGTCCTGATCGGTTCCTCATCATCCATGATCAGGACCCTGCCAAGCCCACCCACGAGGTTCTCCGGTCGCTCAATAGGAGGGGGCAGTTGATTCTCCGAAGCAGGAAGCAGGACCCGGAAGGTGGAACCGGCACCAAGCTTCGATTCAACGGTGATCAGACCTTCGTGGTTCTTGACAATGGAATACGCCGTGGCTAGTCCCAGCCCGCTGCCTTTTTGTTTTGTGGTGAAGTACGGATCAAATATTTTTGAAAGATGCTCTTCCGCAATGCCGTGTCCCTGGTCTTGGATGGAGATAGCCACATACTTGCCCTCGGGCAAAGGCACACCGCTCCCCTTTTCAACGACGACATTCTCGCCGCTGAGATAGACCACCCCGCCCTGAGGCATGGCCTGATCGGCATTGATGACCAGATTGCTCACCACCTGGCTGATTTGGCCTGGATCGACTTCAACAGACCACATTTCTTCCGGAAACGCGAAATCGCAACGAACATTGGAGCCCCTCAGGGCAAATTCGCATGATTCTCGGGCGATATCGGCCACGGACGCGGTTCTTTTGATGGGTGCTCCTCCACGTGAGAAAGTGAGCAGTTGCTGCGTTAAGTCCCGTGCCCGGATCGATGCTCGCTCGGCCTCTTCAAGACGTTCGAGCACCTTTCCTCCAGGGGGCGAGTAGAGCTTGGCAAGCGAAATGTTACCCTGAATGGCAGTTAGAATGTTATTGAAATCATGAGCGATGCCGCCCGCGAGCACCCCAACGGACTCGAGCTTTTCAAGACGAGACAGCTCTGCTTCAGCGCGCTTCTGTTCCGTCACATCGCGGATAATGCCCCGGAACCCCTTGGCTCGGCCATCAGGCTTTTTCACGAGCGCGGCGGAAAACTGCACATTGCGCTCTGTACCGTCCTTTCTTATGATCCGTCCATCAACCGCAGAGAGAGACTTACCGGTCTTCAGAATGGTATTGAATAAACCCCAGATCCGTTCGGTCTCCTCGGGACTCATGCCCCTGCAATAGTTGCCGCCGATCATCTCGGTTCGTGAAAACCCGACCATTTCGCACGCGGGCTCGTTCACGAAAAGGAAATTCCCTTTGAGGTCAACCTCGTAGTATCCGTCTTCGACGGTTTCCACGATAGTGCGGTACTTCTCCTCGGATTCTCTCAGAGCGCTCTCAATCCTCTCTCGCTCCTTGATTTCCTGGCTCAATTGCCTATTCGCTGCGAGCAATTCGCCGGTCCGCTCTTCAACACGTTTTTCCAGGGCTTCTTGGGCTACTCTGAGCTCGATCTCGATGCGTTTGCGTTCGCCGATCTCTCGTCTGAGGAGCTCATTAATAGCCTGGAGTTCAGCGGTCCGATCATCTACCCGCTTTTCCAGTTGGTCTCTGGCTGCCTTAAGTTCCTCTTGATGCTTTCTGGTCAGCAGCAGTTGCTTCTTGGCCATAGTGAGGTCTTCAATGAGAACCAGAATAGCCCGTCGCCCCTTGAATCTCAGCGACTGGAGATGTATTCGACCCCACAGGCGCTTCGAGCCCAATTGCAGTATCCCCTCGACTATTGCAGGCTTGCGATAAGTGAACACCTCATCAAGTAAGGCGCGGATTCTTGAGCCATCACTGGGATGAGGGAAAAGACTATGAAAGGGCAGGCCGTCCAAGTCCTTCGATCGGTCTCCCAAATCCAAGCAAGACTCATTCAAAAAGACTATGTTGCAGGTTGTGTCTACCAAGAGCGCGGGGATTGGGATGGCTTGCAGCAGCCGGCCAAATGCGCTCACTTCCAGCATGGCTAGATCAAAACTACCGGACCTGGTCAACCGGCTATCGAACAAGGAGCCTAGGTCGATGCTCTCCGTGGCTTGCGCCTCGCCACCTACCTTCACCGGCGGCCTGAGCTTGGGCTCCACTTCATCGAATACGGGTAGGTCTTTAACTTCCATGGCGCGAACCCTCTCGCGGGATGCCGCTGCTCAACCGGATGCCCAAGAGCTGCAGCGGCGATTCATCCATGAAGTCCCTGAATCGTTGCTCGTCTCCAATTGCGCGGCCGAATCAATTTCCGCTAATAGTTGAGTGAGCGCAGCGACGATGTGGCTTGCCACGATATCAATAAAACCGGTATGTTAAACCCCTCGGCCCGCGCGACGATTCGTTGGTTGGTTCGAATGGTTCAAATGGCTTAGTTCTGGCCGATCTCTAGGCCGGCCTTAGTAGGATCGACTCCTACTCCCGTCCGGCTCAACGCGCGTAATTCTAGAATTACTTCGACTGCTTGTCAAGTAACGCTTCTGCGGAGAGCCCGGAATTTTGGCTCGCATGGCAGCCCTTTCACTCAGTGCGGAGAATGCCCGCCCCGGCGGCTATATCCTTGACCATCGGTTTGTGTATCAATAAACTAGAGAAGACGTGGTGGTCTTCTGACTTAATTCTCACCGACTTCGGTGTGTCGCATGGCCCGCCATCGCTTTCATAAGGCTGGTTGGTACGGTGCCGCAGGATTCGTCTGCGCGACCGCGGCATCGCTATTTCTTGGCGCCTGTGGGAGCGATGTGGAGACTCGAACCGTTGATTTCTCTGTGACGGTAGATGTGGGCCGACCCACTCCATCCGAGCGTGAGGGCGAACCCCTGAAGGTGGCCGTCGCTGCCATGGTTTCTCCCAGGGAGACTGCTGCTACCTATCGCGAGCTGCTTGATTACCTGGGCCGCAGGCTCGGGAAAGAAGTCCAACTGGTTCAGCGCAAGACATACGGCGAGATCAACGAGCTATTGGGCACCGGCCACATTGACATAGCATTCATCTGTTCCGGACCGTACGCAGCCGGAAGAGATCGGTACGGTCTCCACCTGGTAGCGACGCCGGAGGTATACGGCGATCACTTCTATCAGTCATACCTTGTCGTGAACGCATCAAGCACATTTCGGAGCTTGGAAGATCTCCGCCACCGAACGTTCGCGTTCACCGATCCCGACTCCAATACCGGGCGACTGGTTCCCCTTCACTGGCTCGCCGGTCTTGGTGAACAACCGGATACCTTCTTTGAGCAGACCATCTACACGTACAGCCACGACAACTCGATCCTGGCCGTAGCAAGAGGCCTCGTGGACGCAGCCGCGGTCGATAGCCTCATATGGGAATATTATGCTCGAAAGATGCCCTCGCTTACCGCTCTTACCAGGGTGATCAAGAGATCAGAGCCGTATGGAATCCCGCCAGTGGTTGCGTCATCGTTTGTGCTGTCCGACACAAGGGACAAAATCCGCAGAGTGCTCTTGTCCATGCACGGTGACCCGGACGGTCGCAAAATCCTGGACGAACTTCTGATAGACCGCTTCATTGAACCGAGAGACGAATGGTATGACTCCATTCGCAAGCTGCGCGCGGATCTTGTCCACGCGGCCACGGTATCTCATGTTTCTGCAGAGTCTCAAAGGTAAGCTCATCGTCGGCGTCACCGCCCTGGTGCTGGTGAGCGGTATCGTTATCTCGCTCTTGGTGAGCCGGCAGTATGGGCAGAGTCTCCTGGAGGCGCTCACTTCTCAGGCCGAGAACCTGGCACATGCCATTGCTCTGGAAGCGGCGGACAAGGTCCTCATCAATGACGTGGTGGGCCTCCAGAAGATGCTGGACCATCAGTTACGTAGCAACCCATCCATTGCATACCTCTTTATCCTGCGGGACGGAAGAATCGTAGCCCACACTTTTTCCAGAGGAGTTCCTGCGGGCCTTATCGGCGCCAACGCTCCCGCGGGCCCGGCCGAGGGGCGGCTTCAGAAGATTGCGGCCACCGCTGGGGACCAATATCTGGACATCGCATGGCCCATCCTTGAAGGCAAAGGGGGAATGCTTCGGCTCGGGTTTTCTGAAGCCCCTTTCAAGAAGCAATTGATTGAACTCTGGCTGAAAGTGATTCTCCTGATCCTGGCCATCCTCCTGGTCGGACTAGCCGGCAGCCTCGCGTACGTACGACGCATCACACGCCCGCTGGCCGAGTTGGTGAACGCCACCGAGAAGTTGGACGCGGGCGCGTGGAACGTGAAGGTCGATGCGAGAGGCAGCGATGAAGTGGGCACTCTTGCCGCTTCATTCAATCTCATGGTCGGCCGAATACGGGATTTTACCGAGCGCCTGGAAGAGAAGTCTCGTGAACTGGAGCACAGCCACGAGCAACAACGGGTCTTTTGCGAGCTTGTGAAGGAAATCGGAGAATTACCAACCCTGCGAGAGGTAGGGCCGGCTCTGGTAAAGAGGCTGGCCCGAATCTTGAGTTGCGGCGATACCGCTCTGCTGGTGATCAACGAGAATAAGGAAGCTCTCTACTGCATGTCAGCCGCGGAGTACCGGATGTTCGGCCTACGCGACCAGATAGACGCGGTCATGGCAGTGCTCGACCGCGCTGGCGACAAGAACCTCCTGCTCCAAGAGCCCGCGATCCGGCCGCCCATTGTCCCGGAATCATTCGACTTCGCTACGAGGCAGATGATCATTCCCATCGTGAACGACTTCAATCTCCGAGGCGCTCTGGTAATCCCGTGCCCTGGGGATTGTGTGTGCGACTTAAAAGAGGTTGACTGGGTAAGCCTGGTGCTTTCGCAAAGCGCCGGGGTTATTAGGCGGGCCATGCTTCAGCAGGAGGCTGCCGCGTGCTTTCAGAAACAAGTTGAAGAAGCTGCCGGATTCCGCGGCCTGATCGGTAAAGACCCCAAGATGCAGGTCGTGTACAGACTCATCGCGGACATTGCGAAGACGGACGCCACCGTTCTTATTCAGGGTGAGAGTGGAACCGGGAAAGAGTTGGTCGCACGAGCGATTCACCAGGAAAGCCACCGACGAGACAAGAAGTTCGTGGTCATCAATTGCTCCGCTTATCCTGATACCCTGCTTGAAAGCGAGCTTTTCGGCCATGAACGCGGGGCGTTCACCGGCGCAATCCGAAGAAGGTCGGGACGCTTCGAATTGGCGGACGGCGGAACCGTTTTCCTTGACGAAGTGGGCGAAATCCCGCCCCAGGCTCAAGTTAAGCTGCTCCGGGTGCTCCAGACGAGGCAGTTCGAACGTGTGGGGGGATCCGAAGCCTTGACGGTGGATGTGAGAGTTATCGCTGCCACAAATAAACTGCTTGCAGATGAAGTAGAAAAGGGTAAATTCCGGGACGATCTGTTCTACCGCCTCAACGTGATACCGATCCATCTGCCCCCTCTGAGAGAGCGGAGAAACGACATCCCCGCGTTGGCCAATCGTTTCCTTCGTCGCTTTGCGGCCCACCAGGGAAAGGATATTCACGGGTTCAGTTCGGAAGCCATGCGGCTCATGCTCGACTACGACTGGCCTGGAAATGTGCGGGAGCTGGAGAACTCTGTGGAGCACGCGGTCGTGCTGGCGAAGAGAGATCAAGTAGACGCACATGATCTGCCGCATGGGCGCCGGAACAATGTCAGGCGGAATGCCGCTCCCCAAACGACGAGCATCCGTCAGAGCGAGAAGGCGCTCTTGCAGCAAGTTCTTGAGGAATGCGGATGGAACAAGGCCGAAGCCGCGCGCATGTTGGGGATAGGACGAAGCACCCTGTACGCCAAGCTGCGAAAATACCAACTGGATAAGCGGGTGATTCAATAGGAGTTTACGCGCTTACCAAACCCTGACATTTCTTGTGGGGTTTCCTAATCAACGCTGTTTGGACGTGGACAAGCGCGTACCATTGCGAGAAATCGTGTTGAATTTGGACATGCGTATCGCAGTAAAATCACGTATCTTATTGCTTATTGATGGTCAAAGCGTACTGTTTCAGTACGCATCCCCTCCCCTGTAACCCACAGAGTGGTACCATTGTCTTCCGCTCATGCCTGCAAAAGGCACCCCTAATGGCATCCCCACGAAACCGCTTGTACCCTACCCAGGGCCCGATATTCCGGTCACCCATCGTCCGAAACCGCTGCCCTCTATGCGTTCCTTCCGGCAATTTGGCACGCTCTTTGATCTTACATTCGGTAGCCACCAAGTCACCACTTGGGGTCGGCGGTTACCAAGCGAATTGGTACCAACCGGCCATGGTACCGACAAGGACGAGTCGGACCTCGCCGATGATACTGTCGGCAGAGAATTGCGTATCCCAGCTCGTCACACCTAGGCAAATTGATCGACTGATGCAGGATGCTGCGCTCCGGGTGGTGGCTTTCTGTGGCCGCGCGCAAGCGTGACCTGCATCGGCGGATCGTAAGTCCCAACCGTGCTACTTCCTTAATCTCATCATCGGGGGCTGATCGCCGATCCTTATGTTCACATCGTCAGAGATCCATACATGGAGGAGATCGGCCCATGAGCGACGAAAACAAACCGCTGGACCGTCGAGAGTTCCTGTTGGCCGGAGGTCTGGTAGGAGCCGGGGTCGCGGCAGCCGTTGCGGTTGTGGTCAAGGACCGCCTCCCTTCGGCTCCTGAGGACCCCATTGGAGAACAAACAATACGGAGGCTGCCGGTACTCAAGACTCTGAAGTCGAAACCCAACGAAGACGATCACGTCAGGATGCAGCGCGAGCTGGTCAAAGCTATGGCCAAACCGGTGGAACAGCGGCGCTGGATCATGGTGATCGATATTCGCAAATGCATTGGGTGTTACGCATGCACCATCGGCTGCGTCGCGGAGAACAAGCTGCCTCCGGGTGTTGTTTACCGGCCGGTAATAGCGACCGAGATCGGGGAATATCCGAACGTCCGCATAAAGTTCCTGCCTCGTCCCTGCATGCAGTGCGAGAACCCGTCCTGCGTTCCTGTCTGCCCCGTGAAGGCCACGTGGAAGCGGCCGGACGGTGTGGTGGCCATCGATTATGACAAGTGCATCGGTTGTCGCTATTGCCTGAACGCGTGCCCGTACGGGGCTCGGACAAGTGACTTTGGTCGAGCCTACGCGTCCGAATCAGCTCAGGGCGCGCCGGCAGGCGAGAACCGTCCTGTAGAAGGGGCGACCGCGCCGTGGGAGCATCAACCTAACAACGAATATGCCAAGAGCTGGCGACGTGAGGGTCATAATTCACCGGTCGGCAATGCCCGGAAATGCCACTTTTGCCTGCACCGGCTGGAGGTGGGTCAGTTACCCATGTGCGTGACTACGTGCATCGGCCGCGCGACCTACTTCGGCGATGCAAACGATTCCGAGAGCCTCGTTGTGGAGCTGACCACCAGGAACAATGTGCAGAGGCTCTTGGAACACTGGGGCAATAAGCCCCAATGCTACTACATCGTATAGACGGAGGGGAAAGCATCATGATAGGCGCTTCTACACTCTCCAGTGCAAGCCTCCAGGAACACGGACAGGGTGCCGGGTCGGGCTTGACAACGTTTTTGTGGGTTCTATGGGCCGTGCTTCTCGTGGCCGGACTGGTCGGGCTGTGGCAACGGCTCATGTACGGACATAACCCCGCGGGATACGGATCCTACGTGCCCTGGGGCCTGTGGATCGGACTGTACTTCATGGGCGTTGCGATCGCCGGCGGAGCATTTGTTTTTGGCGCAATCGGCTACATCCTAGGATGGCCCTGTTTTCGGCGTCCGGAGGCATTGCGAATTGCCGTTGTGCTCAGTCTTGCCGCGATCTTGCCCGCGTTTACCGCGGTGTGGCTTGACCTGGGAAGGATGGACCGACTTTACCTCGTGCTTACATCCGCCACCTTTACCAGCATGATGGCATTCAACGCCTGGATGTACAATGTCTTTGTCGTGGTTGCGGTGCTCTGTTGGTTGCTCAGCTTTGCCCGCGGGTCTGTTTGGCTCAAACCGCTCTTGTGCGTCGGCGGTTTCCTCTCGATCCTTTTCCCCAGTCAGAGCGGTGTCTTTTTTGAAGCTGTAGCGACAAAAGACTACTGGAACAGCCCGCTCCTTTCCATACTCTTCCTCTCGTCCGCAGCCGCGGCGGGCGCGGGCACGCTCCTTCTCGTCAAGGTGCTTCTCGGGCCGCTCGGAGCCAAGGATGAGAACGCGGTCGAAGAGCACGATCATGGTCTACGCATACTTCGGTTGATCACCATAGCCGGGCTGATCGCGTATTTGGCCTTCGAATTCGCTGAGATCTCCATTGAGGTCTGGAGCCCTGGAAGAGCGTCGGTTTCAGTACGGTTCCTCGTTACGGGCGATTACTGGTGGGTCTTCTGGATTCTTCAGTTAGCTATCGGCGCAGGCGTTCCGCTCCTGATCTACCTTTTTTCGGAAAACAGAAAGGCCTGGGCGGTTGGTACATTGTTCCTGATATTCGGGTTCATTGCAGCGCGCATGGGGATCTTGGTTCCCGGCCAGATCGAGGAACAGATTCACGGCCTGCAACAAGCATTTCAGGATATGCGCCTCGTTTATAGTTACCATCCCACAGCTATGGAGTATTTAGTGGGCGCATTCCTCGTAGCAGTGGGAATGGCAGTTTTTTATGTAGGCTTGCGTCTGACAAACGCCCTTGGGTCAAGAAGTGGACAGGAAGCATGAGGTAAATGATGAGCAATCGCAAGAGAGAGAAGAAGACTTCGAGGCGATCGTTCCTGGCAGGAGGCGCGATGCTGGGAGCCGGCGTACTCCTTCCCGGAGCAAGGGCATCAGCTGCGGCGCAAGCCACTGGCAACGCGGTATTGAACAGCACGAGGCGTGATGCCCCCTACGAACTGTGCAAACCGGAAAACATCATATATACCGCTTGCTTACAGTGCAATACCGGCTGCGGCATCAGTTGTAAGCACCAGGATGGGGTGATCACCAAGATCGACGGCAACCCGTACAACCCCTGGACGCTCCTACCTCACCTCGATTTTGAAACCCCCGCGGACGTGGCCGCGCCGGTGGACGGCTCCATTTGTCCAAAGGGTCAGGCAGGCCTCCAGACCGCGTACGATCCTTATCGGCTTCGCAAGGTTCTCAAACGAGCAGGAAAACGAGGGGAGAACAAGTGGATAACTATACCCTTCGATCAAGCCATCGCGGAGATTTGCGAAGGTGGCAAGCTTTTCGCCAAAGTGCCTGGTGAAGAGAACCGCCAGGTGGAAGGGCTGGCGCAGCTTATTGCCCTCAGAGATCCCAAAATCTCCAAAGAGATGGATTCGGACGTAAAGGCGATCTGGAAGGAAAAGGACAAGGCCAAGAAGAAGGAGCTGATCGAAGAGTTCAAGAAGAAGCACTCGGCCAATATTGACAAGCTCATCGATCCGGAGCACCCGGACCTGGGCCCGAAGAACAATCAGATTGTCTGTGCCTGGGGCCGAATGAAGGGAGGCCGCTCCGATCTGTACAAGAGATTTGCCGACGGCCTCGGAACTGTGAACGCACACGGGCATACTACGGTGTGCCAGGGTTCGCTCTATTTCACGTGTAAGGCAATCAGCGAGCAGTATGAGGAAGACAAATTCACTGGCGGCAAGAAATTCTACTGGCAAGCGGACACGGAGAATAGTCGCTTCGTGCTCTTCGTGGGCGCGAACCTGTTCGAGGCAAATTATGGGCCCCCGAACCGAACGGTTCGCCTCACGGGCAACCTAGTGAGTGGTTTTACCAAGATTGCAGT
The DNA here is from genome assembly GCA_049323095.1 of Thermodesulfobacteriota bacterium. Taxonomy (GTDB): domain Bacteria; phylum Desulfobacterota; class Desulfomonilia; order Desulfomonilales; family Desulfomonilaceae; genus VGSG01. The sequence continues at coordinate 23,694 of JBMOME010000224.1, read as the reverse complement.
GGCAGACCCGCGGTTCACCAAGCTCGCATCCAAGGCTTGGAAATGGCTTCCGCTCAAACCCGGCACGGACGCGGCTCTGGCATTGGGGATGATCCGCTGGATGATCGAGAACAAGAGATATGATGAGCGGTTCCTCAAGTGCGCCAACAAGGCTGCCGCGATGCAGGCCGGAGAATCCAGCTGGTGCAACGCAACATGGCTCGTTCAGGTCAAAGACGGCAAGCCCGGGAAGTTCATGCGCGCGGCAGACGCGGGCATTGTCCAGCCTGAAACTCGCAAGAACAAAGCCGGAAAAGAATATCAGGAGAAATTTCTCGTCGCGATGGTCGGCGGCAAACCCGTCGCCCTTGATCCCAATGACACTAAGAACGCGGTGGTTGGAGACCTGCTGGTTGATACCACGCTCCCCAACGGGACAGCGGTGAAAAGCTCGCTTCAGATCGTCCTCGAGTCGGCACGTCAGAAATCTTTGAAGGAGTGGGCCGATATCGCTGGGGTGAGAGAAGCGGACATGGTCGAGGTTGCCCGAGAATTGACCAGCTACGGCAAGCAGGCTGCTGTGGACCTTCATCGTGGTCCTGCGCAACACACTAACGGGTTCTATAATGTGTTGGCCTGGATGACGGTTAACATGTTGCTTGGCAATTTCGACGCGAAAGGAGGCATGATTAAAGCCAGCACATACGACACGTCCGGCAAAGGGAAGTTGTTCGATCTTAAGGCCCAATCGGGGAAGATCAAGTCCTTCGGCATTAGTTCCATACGTCACGGCGTCAAGTACGAGGAAACGACTCTCTTCGCGGGCTATCCTGCAAAACGGAACTGGTATCCGATCAGCAGCGATGTGTATGAAGAGATCATTCCCTCCATCGGCGATCAGTATCCGTATCCGGTGAAAGCGCTCTTCCTGTACATGGGCGCTCCGGCTTATGCGTTGCCGGCCGGCCATACCAACATCAGCATCCTCTGCGACCTGCAGAAAGTGCCGCTTTTTGTGGCCAGCGACATCGTGATCGGTACCGGTTCGATGTATGCCGATTACATTATTCCCGACTTGTCCTACCTGGAACGGTGGGAATTCCAGGGGAGCCATCCTTGTGTGGCTAACAAGGTGCAGCCGGTGAGGCAGCCGGCCATGGCGCCCATTCCCGAACAATGCACTGTCTTCGGGCAGAAGATGCCTATGTGTTTCGAAGCCATGCTGTTCGCGCTGGCGGAAAAACTGAATCTGCCCGGATTCGGCAAAGACGCGTTCGGACCCGGCTTGGATTTGAAACATCCCGATGATTTCTACATTCGCGGCGTGGCAAATCTCGCATTCGGCGAGAAGCCCGACGGCTCCCAGCAGGTTCCCGACGCTGATGAAAAGGAGATGAAGATCTTTCGCGAGGCAAGACGCCTTCTCCCTTCGTCGGTGTTCGACGAAAAACGCTGGAAAGGCATCTCCGGGGAAAAGGTGTGGCCCAAAGTCGTGTACGTGCTCAATCGAGGCGGCCGGTTTGAAAATCACGACAAGGGATACAAGGGCCAATGGATAGCACATCCCTACAATCAACTGCTTAACATGTACCAGGAAAAGACCGCGTCGACCATACATGCAGGAACCGGGAAGCCCAACCCCGGTTACGTCACCTACCTTCCCATCCGAGATTTCCATGGTCGCGAGCCGGAACAGTTGCGCAAAGGATACGACCTCGCGCTGATCACGAACCGCTCGATCGTCCACTGCAAGAGCCGTACGATTGTGGATCCGTGGCTCACGCCGCTCATGCCTGAGAATGGCTTCATGATTAATCCGGTGGACATCCGGAAGCTCGGGCTAAAGGACGGCCAACTAGTGAAAGTGGTCAGCGCGACCAACCCCGAGGGTATTTGGGAGCTGGGAGCAGGTAACAAAAAGCCCATGATCGGCAAGATCATCGCGACGCAGACCATGAGGCCGGGAGTTGTCAGCTTTGTCCTCGGATTCGGGCACTGGGCCACAGGCGCGACCGATGTGGTCATCGACGGAAAAACAATTAAAGGGGATCCCCGTCGCGCGGCAGGCGTGCACGCAAATGCCGCGATGTGGGTGGATCCTGCGCTTAAGAATACCTGTTTGCTCGATCCGGTAGGCGGCAGCGTGAGTTTCTACGATACGCATGTGCGACTGATACCGGCGAGCGTTTGAAGGCAGAAAGAGAGCTTTTATAGGAACCTATCCACACATCTACCTACCTACTTCTCATGTGACCTCCCGGCGCCGCCCCAAAGTCGGGAGGTCTCTTTTTTGTGTTTCGCGAGAAAATGTCAAATTCCGCGGTTCTCAATCACCGTCTGATCTTGACTCTTAGGGCGTACGGGGCTAGCATAATGGTGCTCCCATCGCTGTAGCGAATCCACTCGAAATACAGCCGTGTCGGTGGAAATCCACGCTTTCGTGCCCACCGCTGAGGTATTGAGAGCCGATGGACAGGCGTACTTTTTTCAAAACCCTTGGAGCTGCAGGCGCAATCTCTATCTTGAGGCCTGCCCTGCCCGGCGATTACGCTTACGCGGCGCCGGCAGCAGCCTCTGAGACAGGTTTAGTCACACCTTTCGCGTTGGCCTTCGATCCCTCCGGAGCCCTGTACGTTATCGATTCGGCCGCATATCGCGTGGTTCGGCTCAATCAGGAGCTCAAGCGGGTTTCAGCATTTGGCGCACCCGGCGCGGAGCGAGGCAAGCTCAACTTTCCCATGGGAATAGCCTTTGACCCCGCTGGGCTCATGTACGTGGTCGACTCCAACAACGGCCGCGTCCAGGTCTTCGATTCCACGGGCAACGTGAAGCAAATATTTGGCACCATCGGGTCGATTGGCGGCTCTTTCTCGACTCCTCAGGGGATCTCATTGGATTCCGAAGGTCGGGTCCTCGTGGCTGACACTCGAAACCACAGGGTGCAGATTTTCCGTAATTCCCAGGCGATCGCGGTCATCGGAGATCTCGGAGACGCGAATGACCAGTTTCGCTTGCCGACGGCAGCGCTCGCTGTTCCTGGCGGAGAGATCGTGGTTTTGGACAGCAAGCACGGGCTGGTGAAAATCTTTGGGAAGGATTTGGCGTTCCTGAGAAGCTTTGGAGGAGTGGGCAAGGACCGAGGAAGACTCAATATGCCCCAGGGAATGACCCTGGACGATCGAGGTCGTCTTTGGATCGCAGACACCAAGAACAACAGACTGCAAGCCTTTGATCTCAAGGGCTCGTTGGTTTCGGTTATCGGCAAAGCGGGTTCCGGCCCGGGTGAACTGAACAATCCCACCGGCGTAGCGTACAGAGGTGGCAAGTTGTACGTGGCAGACAGCGGGAATGGCAGAATTCAAATCCTGGATGCTAGGGTCGGCTGAGAAGCGTGCATAGGTAAAGTTCTGACTCGATGAGCATTGAACACACGACCATATTCTTCCTAATTGCGGTCTTCATCATCGCTGAGGTCTACCGTATCCGCCGCGGGCGGCGAGGTATCATCGTTTCTGCGAACGGATCGCATCTGGCCGGCGTGGCCTTGCCCGTATTTCAGGTTGAAGTCGAACTGCGTGACGGCAGACGAGTGAACGCGGCGGCCAACTGCTGCACGGCATGTCTGGGTCAGCTCAAAGTGGGTGATGAGGTCGTGGTAACCAATTCACTGGACGGCTATGTGGTGGACCTGCCGTGGATGCGCTCAAGACAACGTTGCACAGGAACCGCTTGTGAGGGCTGACTCCCCAAGCAAGCCGGGACCATTTCGGGGAACTGTTTTTTGGAAATTCTCGGTTACATCACCTTAACTATATTCATCGGCTTGATGCTGGCCACGCTCTTCGGGTACATTCGGACGCCCGTCCAGACGGTCCTGGTCCTGGCTACAGTTCTGTGCCTCATCGTAGGAGGCCTATTCCGCTATTTTTCTTCAGGCTGGGACGCGGTAATGCTCTTACCGAACGAGTTCTTAGGCGGGATCATTCTCCATCCCATTACCGCACTGCTCACCGGTCTGTTTCTCGCGGGCGGACTCAAGGCTTCCGGTGGTTTTGAAGCGCTGAAAGTGATCCTGCGCTATCTCCGCAAGAGCCCCATCGGCTTGGTGGGCACTTTGGTCATCCTGATCAATCTTCCGGTGATTTCATCGCTTCCCTGCGGCCGTATCCTTGCCGCGGCTCTCCTGCCGCTTCTCTTCACGTTTAGCTTCGAAGGGGGCATGGGGATCCTCACCAAATCCCAAGTTATAGTCCTGATCGGAGCATTTACTCGCAACGCGATGGGCTCGTGCGGGCCTTCTCCCATAGGTGGCGTGGGCCAAATCGGTGAAGGCTTCTTGGGGAGCTTCTTTGCCACAGCATCTGAAGGCATACTGCGGGCGCCCCAGGCATTTTCGTTGATGCTGGGCACTGCCATTGTGGCTCTGTTCCTGAAGTTTATCAGCCAGCGCCTGTATCCGAACGATGTTGCCCTTCGGGAGAATCCGTTCACTGCCGGCGCCGGAGAACGAAAAGAGCCGGAAATCACCGCGCCTATGGAAGGTTATCTGGCTCTGGTCATATTCGTGGCCTCGCTCCTTATCGCGATCTTCCAGCCTTTCGGCAAGATGCCGGTACAGACCGTCCTGGTAGCGGGCGCAGTTTTGATGGTGATTGTGTGTCGCGTGCGGCTCAATAATCTTATGGAAGGCATCATCTTGTTGCCGGTGACCGCGATGACCGCGGGATTTCTGGCCGCGGGCGCTCTTGCCGCCACCGGAGGCTTCGATGCGCTGGGTGTCATACTGAATAGCCTGGTGGGCGTGCCGTTCCTTGGCGTCGCGGGCATGTTGGCGATCTTTGTGCAGTTTCAGACGATCTTGCCCCTCTCGTGCGCCAGGATACTGACCGCGGCTCTGGTGCCGGTGTTGTACCTGTTCGGCCCGGCCAAGTTCGGCTTCTTGGACTGGTCTCAGCTTGCGATTGTCATGGCCGCGTACATCATTAATGCCACGACCTCGTGCGGTCCTTCTCCGCTCGGTGGAGGCGGCATGATGGGTGAAGGAACTATGCGTGCGGAGACCGGGTTCATCAAAGGCGCGTACACGTTTGCGTCGATGGCTATCATGGCGCCACTGGCCGCCATCTACATGAAGTTCCTGAACTTGTCGGTCTTTCAGCCTTCCGATCCGGCATTCGTGCGAGACGTGCTTACTATCGCCCAGTTCGCGCTGGTAGTGATTGTCGCGAATGTGGCGCTGGTCGCGCTTGGCGCACGCTTTTTCGGCCCGGATCAATCGCGGAACTGGTGGCTGCAGACCGGCGGATTCATTACCGCAGGAGGTCTGGCCGGCGGGATTCTGGCATTCGCGCTCTTTGAGACGAATCCGAGCGCGATTATTCAAGGCATTGTAGGCGGCATGATCGCCGCGATCCTGATCGGAGTGATGGTGCCAAGGGTCTTATCAAGGAGGCTCACCGCCACTCTGAGTGGTCCGGAACTGTGAGGTTTGCGTCGTGCTGACGTGGCTGATGTTTCTCTTTGTGGGCGCTATCTCAGGCCTGATACTCGCATGGGCCCTGGACATGAAGTCGCCTCGGGAGCTCCTGCAGGGCGCGGTGGGAGGCCTCATCGCAGGTCTTCTGATGGCCGCGATGCTGCCCCATTGAGATAAGGGATAGATTTCTATGGCTGAAGAAAAGCCGGGCAAGGAAATCAAACACAAGCGTGAGGATACGGAACAGCCTCTGGTGCTGCCTGGTATCCACCGGTACCAGTTCTTCACCAATCTGAAGGACCGAGGCTGGACCAAGAACCTGGACAGGGTTGCCCTGTTCGGGGTAGTAACGGCACTCCTTGCCACTATTATAAAACCGCTGGCTCGTGGCAATCCGGCTACCATCTACTGTTACGAGTGTCGGGCCTGCTACGCTACCCAGGACCGCTGCCCGGTGGGAATATTCTTTCAGGCAGAGCTTGCGGTTGCGGGAAGAGTCGGCGATTATGACCGCTTTATCCGGAATGGCGGGCTAAAGTGCATCCGGTGCGGGAATTGTCAGAGCTATTGCGTGCAGTACCTGCCGCTGCCGCAGATGTTCGGTACCATGCAGGAAGATACGCGTGAGGCGATCCGGCACAAGCTTGTGCCGCGCTACGTCCTGGCGCGGGCGATGAAAGAGGGTCTTGTCGGAAAGGAATTCATTGATGACGTGGTCAAGGCTCTTGGATGACCCGCTAGGCTTTCTCTGGAAGGCCGTGAACACCCGCGGGGTGCGTCTGGTCATCTATGTGCTGTTGGCCGCGGCACTGTTCCCATCCAGTCGGGCTCTGCTCACGCTCGTATTGATCGTGCCATTGGCGATTATCTGGATCCGGGATTATCGCCGGACCGGAAGCCGGAACATAGTCTATCTTGGTGCGACAATCGGCCTGATTGTGCTCGGATATGGCGTAGCTCGTTGGGATGTAAACCGGGTCAATGAGCTGCGCCTCGCGCAGACTCCGTGGGGCGAAGGCATCACCCGTGTGCAGAACGGGATTTACACCGGTTGGGGAGAAGGTTTCCGCGGGCCCATCGAGGTGAAGGTGGATGTGAAGGACCACCGGATTGTCGGCCTGGAGACACTGGAATATCCCGACCTAATCTCGGTTCAGGACAACGAGATCGCAAAATATAAGCAGGAACTCTTGGAAAAGGGCCGCCTGGAAATGCCTGCCGAGCCCGATCTGTATCGTGGCGCCAGACACACACTCGCGGGGTACATCAACGCGATCGAATCCGCACTCTCGAAGGGAATTCCGGGATACCCACAGTACAGCCTATTTTCGAAGGTCTTTCTTGGGGCATTTATCGGTCAGGCCCCGAGTCGCGTGACGTTGAACTCGATGGCGATCCTTTTTGCGGCGTTTCTGGTGTTTGAATACGCTCTCCAATCGATGTTGACTCCAGGCACGGGCCGTTCCATCAACTGCTACAACTGCGCCACCTGTGTGGGCGCGTGCCCGATTAAGGAGGCCGAGGGCGTGCAGTTCCCTATGGGCCTGGTGCTGCTCACACGGTTGGGAGACTACGAACGAGTGATGGAGCTGTCGAAGTACTGTGTGGGATGCGGCCGATGCGCGGCCAAGTGCCCAATCGGCAATTCCGGTCCTTTGGTCATTTCCGCCGCGTTCATGGCTTGCCGGCAGGAGCGCCGTGGGAAAGAGCTTGAACAGCAGGAGGGCGCGGCCTGATGGCGAGAGTGCCCGTTTACATTATCGCTGCTGCGATGGTTCTGGTGGTGGTGCTCGCACTTGCGGATTTGTCTACCCGAAGCGAGACTTGCATGGCCTGCCACACGCAGGAAGCCGCGTACGCAAAGTGGATGGCCGACAAACTGAAAGCGGAAAAGAAGGGCTTTGCTCACGAGCTGATCTCCTGCGCGGGATGCCACATGAAGGGCGCGGCTGAAGGCACTATAGCTTCACGCTTCCGTGGCCTGTTACACGCAGTAACATACCTGGTGCCGCAGATCGATCCGCGTCAGCCGTTGGCCCCGGGCATGTTAAAAGCCGAGCATATTGCCAGCGAGAATTGCCAGTACTGCCACTTGGGGTCGATCAGGAGGAAAGCGGTCTGGATGAAGGATCTGCCTGAAGGGCTCAAAAAAATCGGCCTTGCTATGGACCATCCCAAGCACGTGTTGGCACGGGAAGATACCTGCGCCAAGTGTCACGAACGATACAAGGAGAAGGAAAAGCTCGAGGCGGACAAGGAAGTCAACTACGCGGAAGTGAACCACCTCGGTTGCGCATCATGTCACAGTCGCGCGTCCCATGCGTACCGTTCCGACTGGATGTTTCCGTTGTCGGAAAAAAGCTTCGTCCTGGCTAGAGAAGAGGCTTGGAAGAAGCTGTCTACCAATCCTCGATGGATGGTGGCCATTCCCACGGAACAGACGTGCAAGCGCTGCCATAACGGCAAGATACATTACAAGACCCTGATCTTTCTGGCGGATTGTGCGCGTGGCACAAACTACGATGATTGCGTGAAATGTCACCCGCTCATGACCCGTGAATACTTTAACGAACATAGAAGAAAGCGCAGTGGGCTCACCACAGCTCAAGACTGGACCCCAGCAGACGGTGGGTGAGCAGGAGCGTTCCCATGACCACAACAAAGGAAAGCAAAGACAAGATCCGTAAGGAAGTTGCGGACATCATATTGGATAAGAAAGAACCGCCTGTTGCACGATTTCGGCTCCTATCCAAGGGTATGGAGCCGTATCATAGGCTCAACATCCCTACCGGCGTGCTCGATCTGTGCGGAGACAAAGGCTGCCTCGCGTGCGGTAACTGTATAGATTCGTGTCCTGTGCTGCGCAAGAACCCTGACCGCTTCGAGAAGACCGAACAGAGAACGTCGTTTGCACTAGAAGCTTGCGTAGGCGAGGATTGCGAGCAGTGTTTTTCGTGTGTGCTCGCCTGCCCGCAGGTGGACACGGCTTACAAGGACTACATTGTGGATGAGGTAATTCCCGAGACCATTCAGCCTGCGCCCAGAATCACCGCGTTGGACAACTACTTTATGGCGATCATGGCTTTGATTCTGGGGATCGTCATTGGAGTCTTCATCGCACGATGAATCTTGAAAGGCTGAACCCGGTCAAGGCCAAACCAGGTGAAGAAAGGATGAGAGACCATGTCGACCGCTGAACAACTCCAGGACCTCTCCAAAGGGAGCGCTCCCCTTGATTTGTCGGAGCGGACCGACCTAGTGCCGATTTTCATCATGGGGAAAAAATATGATGTCCCCAGCACCCTCACGATCCAGAAGGCGCTTGAATACGCCGGCTATCAGTTGATTCGCGGATGCGGGTGCCGTGGCGGCATCTGTGGCGCCTGCGCTACGGTTTACCGGATGCCGGGAAGCCCGCGGATATTCGTTGGGCTTGCGTGCCAGACTCTGGTGCAGCCCAGCATGTACCTTACTATGGTTCCGTTCTTCCCTGCCAATCGGGCTGTTTACAATATCGACGAGATCGCGCCCGACGCGATGGCGCTACTAAAAGCTTATCCGGAGCTCGCCAAGTGCATGGGGTGCAACACCTGCACCAAATCATGCCCGATGGATATTCAGGTGATGGAATACATTTCCGCGGCCTTGAGAGGCGACGTTGAGCGGGCTGCAGAACTCTCCATGTCCTGCGTGATGTGCGGCATCTGCGCTTCTCGGTGTCCCGCGGAATTGGGTCAGTACAATATTGCGATCTTGTGCCGTCGGCTTACTGCCCGACATCTTCGGCCCAAGGCCCAACACGTTGCGGACATGGTCACGAGGATCAACTCAGGCGCTTACGAAGAACCTTTGAAAAAGCTCATAACCGCAGATCTGGAAACGCTGCGGAAACTCTACGTGGAACGAGAAATGGAGCCCCACACCGCGCCGGAGATGTGGCAACCTCAGGAGAAAACTTATCTCTGAGCCGTCTTTCTGCGACCGGCATCTCCGGACGCTCTACGGTGCCCTCATTGGAGGCAGTTATGGGATACACCCAGGAATTGATGCAACTGATTAAACGAGTCGAAGCCACCAGGCCCGCGCGGGTGGCCCGCAAAAAGGCGGGAGAGGAATTCCCCGCGCTGAGTCTGGACGAACGCCAGGCGAGGCTGGAGAAGTACCACCCCGACTATCGTGCCGGCGGCCTTCGTGAGCTCAAAGTCGGCCCCAGCAAAGGCTACGCGCTTGCAAAAGAAATTGCGGACCTGTTCGAGGCCCGCAGCAGGGTCGATCCTGACAGGATAGACCTGAAGGAAATCCATTACGAGACCGACGTTCTGGTCATAGGTGGCGGGGGCGCGGGTACTGCGGCTGCTCTCATGGCCCAGGAACAGGGCGCACGGGTGATCATCGCTACCAAGCTCCGGCACGGCGACGCCAATACCATGATGGCCGAGGGCGGTATTCAGGCTGCTACCAAGGGTTGGAAAGACTCACCCTATTTCCATTACCTCGACGTTATGGGCGGCGGGCACTTCGAGAACGATCCCGAGCTCGTCAAGACTATGGTTTGCGAGGCCCCGAAGGCCATCGCATGGCTGGAAAGCCTGGGCTGCATGTTCAACAAGTGGCCGGACGGAAAGCTCTTCACGCTGCACGGCGCGGGCACATGCCGCAAACGAATGCATTACGCGGGCGACATGACCGGCGCGGAGATCATGAGAACGCTGCGGGACGAATGCCGCAACCGCATCAAAGATATCGGTGTGCTGGAGTTTTCGCCTGCGGTGGAGCTCCTCCTGGACGAGAAGGGCGTTTGTTCGGGCGCGGTGCTGTACAACCTGGAAACGGAAGAATACTTCTTGGTGAAGGCAAAGGCCGTGGTCATGGCCACTGGTGGGTCAGGCAGGCTCCATATTCAGAGCTTCATGACCACCAATCACTACGGCGCGACAGGCGACGGCCTTGTGCTGGGATACCGCATCGGCGTTGGAGTTCGTTTCCTCCACGCAACCCAGTACCATCCGACCGGCGCAGTCTTTCCCGAGCAGGCGGAAGGGCTGCTGATCACCGAAAAAGTGCGTGGTGCTGGCGCGAATCTCATCAACCTCGACGGCGATCAGTTCGTTTTTGAGCGAGAGCCGAGGGATGTGGAATCCGCGAGCATCATTCGGGAATGCACGGACATAGGAAAGGGTGTGCCTGTGCCGGGTCAAGCGGGCAAGTTCGGCGTGTGGCTCGATTCGCCCATGATCGACATGCTGGAAGGCGAAGGTACGGTGGAGCGGGAATTCCCGGCCAAGCATATTCTCTTCAAGCGCTATGACATAGACATCTCAAAGCTGCCGATGCTGGTCTATCCGACTCTGCACTATCAAAACGGCGGCTTGGCATATAGCCCGGATGGGACCACCACAGCGCCTGGGTTCTACGTGGCCGGCGAAGTGGGCGGCGGCGTTCACGGTGCAAACCGTCTCATGGGCAACTCTTTGCTGGACATTACCGTCTTCGGACGGCTTGCGGGGATTGCCGCGGGTCAATTCGTCAAAGGACGGAGCAGCGCGGAGCGGCTATCTGTCGAGCATGTCCGGCAGTACCACAAGGAACTGGAAGACGCTGGCATCAAGACCGATAGGGTTTCGCCCATGCTGTTGCCGGATTACATGACCCCCGAAGTCAAGAAGCGACAGTGGACGACCCAGTACGTGGGCACCATACGATAGGCGTGTCGAGATCGACGGAATAAGCATGAAACTGCCGAGCGACAATCCAGGCCTTTTGCGAACAGTGGCGGATTACTTCCGACACTTGCCGGACACTTCGCCGTACTGGCGAGTGCAGGCGGCCGCGTGGGGAATCATCCTCGCGGTGGTGGTCTTGGGAGGCGTTCTCTTTACGTTCATGGCGCTCGCGTCGGTCTTTGGCGGAGGAAATGTATCGTTTGATGGGACAGGATCTCCCGGGCCGGTTGTATTTCGGCATTACGCTCACATGACATTCCAGGACGGAAAGTACAAGGACTGCAAGAGCTGCCACGACAACCTCTTTGCCACCAGCAAATATGGAACGTACATCCTGAAGACGTTGAGGAACTCACCCGAGCGGAAGTACCGCATCGGCAAAGAAGAATCGACTTTGTTCGTTCCAACGGCCCTGGAAGCGGACGAGGCCAACTTGGTGACCTACGATGTTCCCCGGGCTTGCTTGTCCTGCGCGGCAGGGCAATGTCATGACGGCAAAGAGTCATTTTCAAGATTGGAATGCCTGCGCTGCCACCAGCGCAGATGAGTAGGCGTGAGAGGCGCTTCATCTTGCGATGAGTAAGATACTGAAACCACAGGGCGGGGTACAGCTCGCTGACAGCCGGTCGGCTTCTTCGCCGAATCAGCCGGGATCACCCGCAGCGGAGCAAGCCCAAGCATCGCGCCCCAAACGATGGGCCATGCTGGTAGACCAGCGTCGGTGCATCGGTTGTCATAGTTGCACCATTGCGTGCAAGAGCGAGAACAACGTTCCACTTGGATTCTGGCGCTCATGGGTGAAAGGCATTCAGAAAGGTGTCTTTCCTGATGTGGGGAACTTCTTCCTGCGTCGGCTGTGCAATCACTGCGATGTGCCTCCGTGCTGCCAGGTCTGCCCGGTGCAAGCCACGGCTCGACGAGATGAAGACGGCGTGGTAGTAATGTATTACGGCAAATGTATCGGCTGCGGCATGTGCATTGCCGCATGTCCGTACGACGCACGTTTTTTCAACCCTATCAGAAACACCGCGGACAAATGCGACTTCTGCGCGGAGCGGATCGACAAGGGCCTTCAGCCCGCGTGTGTCGAGGCATGTCCGTCACGCGCGCTCGTCTTCGGCGACATGGATGACCCGAAGTCCGAGCTTTTCCAGCGCCTCGCTTCGCTCCCCACAACGGTGATCAAGCCGGAGCTGGGCACAAATCCTAAAGTGTTTTACGTGGCTGCGGAAAAGTCGCTCAAGGGCCGGATCTCTTATTCCGAGGACTTCAAGGAACAGATCCTGGAGTACCATAAACATATCCCGAGCCCGGATGAATCGTACTGGAAGAAGGGCGGCAAGGAATAAATGGATACCTCTGTTCTGTACAACGTGCCCCACGAGATCCCGTGGAAGGTATACATTCCGCTCTACTTCTATTTTACCGGTCTATCTGCGGGGTCATTCATCCTTTCCACGTTGTCCACGGTATTCGGAATCAAACGTTTCAAGCCTATGGCCCTGCCCGCGGCCATCATTTCGTTCCTGCTGCTCTTGCTAGCGCCGGCCTGCCTCATCCTGGACCTGCGCCAGCCCTTCAGGTTCTGGCACACTTTGGTGCCACAGTATTTCAATTCCACTTCCGCGCTGTCGTACGGTTCGTGGCTGCTCACAGTCTATCCCATCGCAAACCTAGTTTACATTTATTACATCTTTGTAAAAAACGATCGAATCACCCGCATCCTGGGCATGTTCACGGTGCCGCTCGCTATCTTTGTTCATGCGTACACCGGCTTCGCGTTTGCATTGGTTCGCGCTCGCGCGTGGTGGCATTCAGCGCTCATGCCTGGTTACTTTCTCACGTCAGCTTTGCTCTCCGGCATTGCACTGCTGGTGGTGGTCGCGCTCATTATGGACCGCTGGCGCAAAGAGCCGTTGGAAGCGGCGCTCTTCAGGGATCTGCGCCTCATGATGGTGGGAATCCTGCTGATGGATCTGTTCTGGAACGGCAGTTTCTGGCTCACGCTGCTCGTCTCCACTGCGGATGGGTATGTTTCGATCCTGTACGCATTTCACGAAAAGCTTTATGTATGGGGCGAGCTTGTATCAGGAATGCTCGTTCCACTGGTCATCCTTGTGCTTCCGAAGACACGGGACGACCGAATATGGTTGTGTGTAGCATCACTGCTGATCATCGGAGGAGTCTTCCTCATGCGGTACTCAGTGGTCTTCATCGGATTTGAGATACCTTTGAGCTGAGGCGGATCGCAATTAGCATGAAGATCAATCGACGACAGTTCTTGCGACTTGCCGGCCTGATGGGAGGCGCTTCCCTTTTTGGCGGATGCCACTTTTTTGACCAGGCAGGGCCGGTCCCGCGATACATTGAAGGCGCTCCTTCGGTAGACCCTGCGGAAACAATTCCCGGAGTGCGCAGCGTTTACACAGTGTGCGGGCTGTGCGCGGGAAACTGCGGCATTCGGTGCCGTGTAGCCACAGGAGCGCTGGTCAAAATAGACGGAAGTCCGTGGCATCCTGCTTCTGCTCACCGATTGATACCCTTTGACACCCCCTTGGAACAGGCTATTGCTCGCGGCGGGTCGGTCTGCGCAATTGGCGGAAGCGGCATTCAGACTCTGTACGATCCGTTCAGAGTCGCGCGGCCGTTGAAGCGGGTCGGTCCCCGCGGTTCGGGAAAATGGAAAGCGCTCACCTGGAAAGAAGCTGTGGGCGAAATCCTCGAAGGCGGCGACCTCTTCGGGGAGGGCAACGTACAGGGGCTCAAGAGCCTTAAGCAAGCGGGTCACGGGCCCACGTTCCTCGTTGGCGATGCGGATTGGGGCTCACTTACGTTCATCAAGCGATTTGTGGAGGCGTTCCCTGGTGCGGACATTCAGCGAGATCGTACGGTCCTGCTCAAGCATGCTGCGGCACGCGCCGCTGATGCTGTCTTCGGACCGGGCGACGGACCGGTTGATGCGTCTTACCGGACCGCTCGCTTTGTCCTGAACATCGGTGATGCGCCGCTCGATTCTGGAGTGCCGCTGTTGTCACTAGCACGAGACATTGCTGATGCTCGACTGGCACATCCGGGCTTCAAATGGGCTGTGGCAGACCCGAGACTCTCCACTTCCGCATCAAAAGCCGATCTCTGGTTACCGGTGATTCCAGGTCGAGACATGGAGCTTGCGTTGGGCATCATGAGGGCACTCGCGCAGCAGTATCCTGAGCAGACCGAATTCCCGGATCCGGGACTGAAAGAAATAGTCATGGCCCGAAGCCTGGACGCATACGCTGTGGCCGCGGGAATCGGCGCTGAAGTCATACTCGAATGTGCCCGCAACCTAGCCCAGGCAGGGCCGAGAGCAGCGGTGGTCCCGGGACGCGGTATCTTCAGTCAGCCCAATGGCGTGGAAATCGCCAAGGCCGTACTCACCATCAACAAACTGGTCGGGTCCGAACCCGGAACCGGCGGACTAATCCGAACTTCACACGATTTTCTGCATGACGCTGAAACGAGACTCCTTCAGAATAAGAAGAGATCTTGGGAGCCGAAGCTGTTTGGAGAGCCAGTCAAGGCCCTGATAGTCTGGCAAAGCGATCCGGTGTACGACGATCCGGCTTCAGCCGATGGCTATTTCAAGAGCCGTGAGAAGGCGCCGCTCTTTGTTGCGATTGACCACGGTATCACTGAGACAAGCGCACGGGCTGATTATATTCTGCCGGAGACCACTTATCTCGAGCGTTGGGACGTATGCGTCTCGCCGCCTGCTGTGACCGTGCCTGGAATCGGCTTTCGGTCGCCTGCGGTGGGTTCGTTCGATGCCGCGTCCGGCAATTACGGTCCTATCCTGCCCGAAACCAAACCTATGGAAGATGCGATCTTCATCCTGGGAGCGGGCCTTGGTCTGCTCGGGTTCGAGCCTGATGCTTCCGGCCGAGTCAAAACCGCGTGGGACTACTATCAGCAGGCGTTCGTCGCGGTGCTGGAATCCATGAAGAACTCGGGTTATCCCGTTGCAGCCACCCAGAAATACATGAAGGATGCTCTTGAACGCGGAGGGGTGTTCGTACAACGCAGTGAGGAGGCGCGTGGCAAAACCGCAAAGAGCTCGGCCTCTTCCAAGCCACTATCGATAAAGCCTCTATCTGAGCAAACGCTTGGCGGCGCTGATACGCTGCGTCTCATCACGTACAGCTTGCCTTTTCATAGGTCTCCAAGTTCCGGCATCAACAGCTGGCTCCTGGAAGTGCTCCCGGAAAACCGTTTGATGATCAATCCTCAAGATGCTCGTCGCATTGGGATCAAGAACCTGGATCGAATCGTCATCGAGAGCCTCGAGCAGAAAACGCGTGCTCAAGGCAAGGCTCAGGTCTCTCCTGGGATAAGGCCCGGTGTGGTTGCGCTTGCCAACGGCTTTGGATACACACAATCCGGTGCTCAGGCCCAATCCATCGATGGAACCTCTTCGACCGCGGACAAAACCCGCGCCGCGGGCATCAATCCCACCGGCCTAAACTTGGTCCGAATCAAACGCACATAACGTTTGTCTAGGGATCTGTGGTATGAACGTGTGTCACAAAGAACCCTTGTGTCTGACTTGGGCCTTTCTTTGTGCGCTATCAATTGATACCGAGACATCTTTGAGGCTTCTGATACCGAGGAGGTTAGGCACGTTTTTCAACGGGCGATCAAATACACCAACATCAACTTCACCGAGCGGAAAGTTGAACAGGAATACATTACTCACTTTGTACCTGGTCACGGGATGCATTGTTCCATCCGCGATGCGCACTCGGCCCTTTCCCACTTCCTTTACTGTTACCGTGCTCTCTTTCTGGATCCGTTCGAGCAACTCCCGTCGCACAACTGAATGCGTGGCGCCGGTATCCAACATGAATCGGTATGGAGTGCCGTTTTTCCCGAACTTCACCTGCACGTACACATGGCCGTCATCAGACATGGGCACCTCGACCCGATCCGGCCCGGAAAATGATATGGAGAGCATCTGGAGCACCTTCTCAGCGAGCTCCGCGGTGCGCTTGTCAGGGTTCATGGTCAGGGCCTTTTCGGAGTCCAAGCGAGCTTTCCGAACCTTGTCGTCTTTGAGGTGAGCCATTCCCCTGGCCGCGTAAGCAAAAGCGTAGTCGGGATATAGTTCAAGGGCTTTGTTCAGATCGCTTATTGCCTGGTCCGCACGACCTGCATTGATGAGAACAATTGCTCGATTGGCAAAGGACTTTGCCCGTAACAACATATCGTCGTGGCTGGTCTTGATGGCTTGGGTGAAATCATCTATCGCAGCTTGCTGATTCCCTTTCTTAAGCTTTATGTAGCCTCGAACATGCAACGCGCCGACCAGCAAATTTCCGTCGTATTCGGCTGTCTTGAGTGCTTCCTGAACATCCTTCCACGCTTCTTGGAGCGCGTTCTTCTCAAGATACGCATGAGCTCTGGAAATCAGCACCTTCGGATAGTTCGTATCCTCCGGGTTCACCAGGTCCAGCGCTCGTGAAAAGGCATCTATCGCACCGTCGTTGTCACCTTGTTTCAGGCACTCCTGGCCTCTTGCATACAGTTTGTACAGATCTCCTTCTGCGCCGGCCGCGGAATGGGAAATGATCAACAATGCGGCCATCTGACACACGATGACCAGCAGCCAGATTCGTGCGTACCGCCGCGGCGACGGATGCGCCGGAGCACACGATCTGCTTGTCCGTCCCTTATCGCCGTGCTTGGTAAGAAGTTCTTTCACCATATCCCTTGGTCGCGTAAGCATGATGCGCAGTGCAAGATCTAACTTCAATATTCAGCATTTATTGTATCAGACTTTGGTCGGTAATCTCTCGTTCTTTTTTTCTCATCACGTTAACTCACAGTTCGGTTGAGCGGACTCAGAGGGTCTTTGTAAGGCCTTTGTTGACAACCTCCTCGACTCCGGCCAATGCCTTGCCCTTGAACCGGTGATGGATCGCGGTTTCCAGCATGGGCTTGTCAATAACGGTTCGCATCTTCGCCATGACCGCTAGTGCTGCCAGGGCCCAGTCCTGAGCCTTCAGGTCCAATGCCCTAAAGTCCACCACTTTGACCTTGGCCTTGGTTTCAGGAATGGTAACTCCTGATGCTTGAATCACAATAGTGCTTTCGTCAGCTCGACCGAAAACGGTCTTGCGTCGCTGGACACCTTCTTCGGCCAGGGCAAGGATCGCTGAGGGCCTATCAATTTCGGGATAATCGATTTCACCGGGGGACAAAATCAGCTCGGCGATGGAAGGGCCCCGGAGCACCGTAATATCGTAATCGTTCTTCTGGGTAACATGAAGGCCGGCTGCCATCCCGGCCAATCCCAAAAGCTGACCCGCAGTAATAACCCGTTGCCCGGCTGACCCGAGGATAATTACATCCTGCCGCGCTTCTGCCACGGGCTTGAGGACAGCCTCTATAGCCGCGGGCGTCTCGGCGCGTACTTGTCGAACAGCCAACTCTCGATAAGCCTCACCGTATTCCGGTCGGACATTGGCAGAGACCGGGCCGTTTGTGTGGCCCTTTCGAGCCAGATCCTCTTCGATCACCTTTGGGGTCAATTTGTTTCTTCGCGTATATCTGCCGGGGCAGATACCCAGAATTTCCACAATGGCAAAGCCCTCAAACCTGATGGCTTCTTCAATGACGTTATCCAACCCCTTCTGGTACCCGGACACCGAAGCCATGTACGGCACTCCCGCAGCCACAGCCACGGAATGTAGATCCAGCGGCTTGTCCAAACGGTTCAGAAAACCGGAAGCCACTTCAGCCTGGCTGGGGGTTGTCGCGGAACATTGTCCTCCGGTCATGCCGAAGTTGAAGTTGTTAAGCACCAACAATGTCATATTAACATTGCGCCGGCACGCGGCCAAGAGGTGCGCTCCGCCTATCCCCAAGCCACCGTCACCCATAGTTGCAACCACATGCAATTCCGGGCGACATAGCTTTATTCCGGTTGCATATGTGAGAACACGGCCGTGAAGTCCATGAAAGGCATGAGTATTGAAAAATGTGTCAAAGAGACCTGAACAGCCGATGTCGCTGACCAGGCAAATCTGGTTCCCCTCAAGCCCCACATTCCGAAAAGCCTTGTCCAAGGCTCGCACCACGATCTCGTGTCCGCATCCGGGACAAAAGATCGGCGGTCGGCTCTTATTTATCAAACTATCCACTTATTGCCTCCATGATCCTCGAAGGGCTGATGAGCTTGCCATCCATTGCCCCGATAAATTCAACCTGATGATTCTTCAGAACACGATCCACTTCGAGCGCATATTGGCCCTGATTCATTTCAACGACCAGCACTCTTTTCACATTACCAGCCGCACGGCGAATCACATTTTGCGCGACCGGAAACAATGTTTTCAATACCAACAAGCCTACCTTCTTGCCTCTTTTGTTAAGCTCTCGACATGCCGCCCGCGCAGCCCGTGACGTGACGCCGTACGTGACTACCAGGGTTTCGGCGTCTGCCACCGGCTCTTCTTGGTAATAACTGAACCGGTCCACGTTTGCCGTCAGCTTTCTGTCCATCCGCTCATTGGCCGCACGTATTGCTGCTGGGTCTGTAGTTATGTATCCGTTTTCACCGTGAGTGGACGAAGTCTGCCGCACCAGCGCATTTGCGCCGAAGGGCAGGAAATAGGGCACATCCGAACCGGTCGCGGGTCGAAAGGGAACAAACGGTTGCCCGTCCGGTGCCAATAACCTGCTAACCACAGGCACTCTCTCCAAACTTGCAAAATCCACGCTCTCGCTGGTCAAGCCGATTTCTTTATTGGACGCAATGAATACCGGACACCGGTACTGCTCCGCCAGATTGAAAGCATGCATGGTGATGGGAAAACAATCCGCGACATCCGAAGGCGCTAATACAATCACGGGCAGTCCGCCTGAATTGCCCCAGCGCATGAATTGGATATCGCCATCCGCGCCTTTTGTGGCAGAGCCGGTAGACGGCCCCAGGCGCTGAACATCCACAATTACTATCGGTATTTCCGATCCTATGGCAAACGAAATGCTTTCGCTGTAAAGGCTGATTCCGGGGCCCGACGTCGCGGTCATGGCTTTCCAGCCGGACATGGACGCCCCGAGGCAATAGCCGATTGACGCTATTTCGTCCTCGCCCTGGAGCACAATGCCTCCGTCGGGAGGGAGCAATCGCAGCATGGTATTGTAGATCGTGGTCGCAGGAGTGATCGGATAACCTGCGAAAAAGCGGCATCCAGCTTCATAAGCGGCCCAGGCAATGACTTCGTTGCCCTCCATCAAGGTCAAACCCATAATTGAGCTCCAAATCGATCCATGATTTGTCGGTGTTCAAATCGCCGGCATACCAGGCAGGCCTAATCTTCGCTCTCCAGGGTGGCCCCCGGGCGCTTTCGGCCGATGAGGGGTACTAAGGGGATGAGAAGCAGGATCAGGGCTATAGCGAGACACACTGCCGAGATGGGCCGTGTGACAAAAATACCAAAGCTGCCTTTTGATATGATCAGCGATTGTTTAAGTGAATACTCCAACAAAGGCCCAAGCACAAAGGCCAAGATAAATGGCGGGGCCTCGTATTTCAGTTTTTTCATCAAATAGCCGATTACCCCAAAGACGAGCATGAAGAACACATCCATCACGCTGTTGGCCACAGTGTAACTGCCCACCAGACAAAACAGCACAATCAACGGCATCATAATCGGATAGGGTACCCGCAAGAACTGGACCCACATCCCAATCAGAGGAAGATTCAGCACCAGCAACATCACGTTTCCGATGTACATGCTCGCCACCACACCCCAGAAGACGTCCGAATGCTGGGCGATGAGAAGCGGGCCAGGCGTCACTCCATGAATGATCAGAGCGCCCAAGAGCATGGCCATGACCACGTTCGCGGGCAGTCCCAAAGTCAGCAGGGGAATGAACGCGGCCTGCGCAGCGGAGTTGTTAGCGCATTCCGGCGCGGCGACGCCCTCTATTACGCCGGTTCCGAACTGATCTCCGCGAGGGGAAAACTTCTTTTCAACTGCATACGACACAAACGAAGCGAGAACCGCACCGCCACCGGGCAGGATCCCCAAGAAGAAGCCGATGATCGTTCCCCGGACAAGAGCCCACTTGCAACGGATCCAGTCTTCCAGGGTTGGAAGCAGCCCCTTGACCTTGGTCTGGAATACCTCTCGATCGATCTTGGTTTCAAGATTCAGCAGTATTTCCGAGATACCGAAGAGCCCCATAACAACGGGGATCAGACCGATACCATCCATAAGCTCCATGATTCCAAAAGTGAACCGGGTTGAGCCCGACACCACATCCTGACCGATCGTCCCCACGATGAGGCCGAAACACGCCATCATCAGGGCTCGGATCATTGAGCTGGACGACAAGAACGTCAGGATGACCATTCCCAGGCACATCAGGGAGAAGTACTCCGGCGGGCCGAAATGCAGCGCAAATCCAACCAAAGGCGGGGCGACCACGGTAAGAGCGAGGATTCCCACTGTACCCGCAAGAAACGAGCCGAATGCGGCCATGCCCAAGGCCGCGCCCGCACGGCCCGCACGAGCCATGCGATACCCGTCCAAGCACGTCATGACCGAAGCGGCTTCCCCAGGGATGTTCACCAGGATCGAGGTGGTTGAACCGCCGTACATCGCGCCGTAGTAGATGCCGGCCAGCATGATGACCGCTGAGACAGGCGGCACGTGAAACGTAGCAGGCAAGAGCAACGACATGGCCGCGGTCGGCCCCAGCCCCGGCAACACCCCCACCATGGTGCCGATCAAGCAGCCCAGAAAGCAATAGAACAGGTTCATCGGCTGCAAGGCAACTTGAAAGCCCATGCCGAGCTGAGTCAAAACGTCCATGCAGCCTCCGTCCAGCGATCAAAGCTCATCGCAAAAAGTCCAGCACCCCTGCGGGCAGTCGCACGTCCAGCAACCGGACAAAAATGACATAAACCGAGGCTAAAGACAGCACACTGGCCAAGAGCACAATGTACCAGGGATATGGTTCAACGACTCGAAACAGAAAGAGCAAGAGGAGAAAGGTGCACAGGAGAAATCCCAAAGTATTGAGCAGTACCACATATAGCAGGAGGGCCAGCATAACCAGCCCCAACTTTGCAATGTTTACACCCGCCCATATGGAAGGCTCTTCTTTGGGCTTCTCACGCACTGTTTGAATGAGCGCAATGAGCGACAGCAAGGCAAGGAGCGCACCTGCCCAAAATGGAAGGAAACCGGGGCCCGGTCGCGTGAAATCGCCCACGTTCAGACGCCAGGCCTCAAAACAGACAGCCAGCCCCAAAGCCAACCAAACGCTATCACCGATTAAATACTGTCTTTTCAAGAGCTTGGCCTTATGCCCTTGCGCACCTATTCCTTCTTGATGAACCGCTTGACGTGGTCGCCGGCTTCAACGTAAGCGTCCGCCCAATACTTCGCGTAATCCTGCGAGCTTTGATACAGCACCGGCAGCTCGTATTTCTCCATCGTGCTCAGAAATGCAGGATCTTCCATCGACTTCTTGAACGCGTCATGAAGCGTTTTGACCACATCGGGGGACATGCCCTTAGGCCCGAAGATGCCGAAAGGCGAATTGTGGACCACCTTGTAGCCTAGCTCAGCCACAGTGGGAGCATCAGGGAACGTCTTGATCCTCTTGTCCGCAAAATGCGCCAAAATGCGGAGCTGGCCGGCCTGCGCCAACGGCACCCACCCTGATGTGGTGGAAATAAAGTCCACATGGCCCCCTAGCGCTGCTGCGCTTGATTCCTGGTCGCCCTTGGAAGGAATGTGAACGAGCTTGAGGCCCGTGTTGTACGCCAGCTCTTCCATGGCCACGTGCCCGCCGGTTCCCACGCCGGAAGCCATATAGCTGAGCTTATCAGGATTGGCTTTGGCATACGCAATCAGGTCGGGCAATGTTTTGAACTGAGAGTCGGTCTTCACCACGATCCCATAGAGGTATCCGCCTACTCGGATGATGGGCGTCAGGTCCTTGACCGTATCAAAGGGCAACTTGTTGAGATATGAGTTGCGATGAAGGCTATTCACGGCCACCGACAGAAGATAGCCATCCGGGCTCTTGCCCACGATGCTCCCCACACCCACGGCGCCGCCGCCTCCACTCTTGTTTTCGACGATAACCGGCTGCCCAAGGTGCTTCTTGGCCACTTCGGCCAGCGCGCGAATGGCCACATCCGTAGATCCACCAGCCGGATAGGGGACGATCAGGGTGATCGGCTTATCGGGGAAAGCCGCAACCGATTCCACAGTGGGAGCCAATACAAGAAGAGACAGGATCATGGTAAGGATTAACACCCAGCTTGCTGATCTCATAACTCCACCTCATCATGAAATGCATTTGATTTACGTAGTGCCGACCAGGGATATCTCATGCCAGCAACTTTCACAGGAAATCCGGGAGAATCGGCTCCTCCGACAAGATGCAAGCGCCCGGAACAGCCGTTCGCCTGCTCCTCGGACCGACGGTCCGAGGAGCATCACGTCGAACCTTGTTCCAGA
>JBMOME010000224.1:0-984 GCA_049323095.1 Thermodesulfobacteriota bacterium | reverse complement strand
TCGTTGCTGGTGACGCCGCTAGACCGTACTCACTACGCCTGCGCGTGTCAAGGCTTATTATCCCGTTCAAGGCGAGTAGCTCGTTCCGGGCGAACGTCAGAATTTCCACCAATGCAACCCCAATTGCCTGAACAGTAATGGGCACGGAATAGATGACCCTTGACAAAAGGACCGGTCAGCATGTACTTTGGGACGACATGGGCGGGTAGCTCAGTGGGAGAGCACTGCCTTCACACGGCAGGGGTCGGAGGTTCAATCCCTCTCCCGCCTACCATGTAACTAGATGGAATCATTGAACCGAGGTCAGGCGAATGCCTGACCTTTTTTGTTTGATTGATCGTCCCGGTCGCCATCTTTTCCGACGGCCTCCTCTGATCGGCATGTAACGAAGAGTGTTCAACGAAGATGTCAGGAATTGTTCAAATGCCGAGAAAGACTTTTCCGGCGCGTCCGTGAAAGATCGGACACTTGGCAAGATCCAGGTCTTTCAATTCGTACCTGTTATATTCCGCTTACCCACGTGACCTCTCGTTTCTCGCGGTTTCCCCGCATCCCGCCTGGCCATTTGGTGTCTTCCTTCACAGCCGCTACCGCTATGGGGGTTGGACCTTCGACCCCGTCATCGCGTTACTATAGGACGAAATTCCTAGACTGCCCGCACTCACCCCGGCGCAGACCGTTGGTGCAATCTACGTTTGTTTTCGCTTCAGCCAGAAGTCGAATGACCGTCCCGGAACGAAAATGTCGATACCGACGGAGGTCTCATTCAATACATTCTTCAGACCGTGGGGCTCATTCCCAGGTATGTACACCGCATCCCCTTCTTTCAGTTCTATTTCCTCGTGGTCGGTCGTGAGCACCATCTTGCCCTTCAGCACAATTAGTACTTGAGCGCTGGGATGTTCGTGTAGGGGAGACGCGTGACCTGGAGGTTTGACGAAATGCTCCACGGAAATGTCCGCTTCATTGCACAGACTCACTCGC
>JBMOME010000223.1:0-8014 GCA_049323095.1 Thermodesulfobacteriota bacterium | reverse complement strand
CGGGCCCACCAGGCACTCCACGTTCTCCGCGTTCTCTGCGGTGAGATTCTTGTGAATTTTCTGGCAAGAGCCGCCGGTGACTGAACGATTAAGGGTCAAAGCCGATCATTTTTGACTTTTCGGCCCTGTTTCTTTATGCTGGTCCATTCTGCAGAGAGGCTCATGAAAGGACCCGACATCCCAGTTCCTGTGAAACTGTGTGTCGTGCTGATAGCGTGCAGCGCGCTCGCCGCCTGCTCTGCGCTGAACATCATGCGTGGCGGCGTGTACAGAGAGCTCAACGAAGACCTCACCATCGTGAGCCTCACGAGACAGCCACAGCGGTATCTGGACAAGCAGATCGTCTTTTTGGTTCGTTATTACAAGAAAGGCGAACTGCCCTGCCCTCTTGGTGAGGACTACATAAACTTCATCATAGCGGATCGAGAGAGCTATTATACGCTCAACAAGGTGTGGATCAAGAAAGACAAAGCCGACATCCTCGGCTCGCTCAAAGAAATGGAAACCATCGTCTTAAAGGCCCGGGTCTTCAAGGTGGACGAGGCGAGAGACCCCAATCTGGAAGCTCTCGAAATAGTCCGAGAATAGCGGAAACAAACCCCATAGGATTTGAAACTCAGGATCGGCTCAAGTGATTTCACTTAGTCTACTTAAGCAGCACCCCGTCACCCCGGCGCACGCCGGGGTCCAGTCCCGCGCGGAACGCGGGATTGAAAAGACTGGATTCCGGCTTCCGCCGGAATGACGAACAAGAAAAGAGCGCAGCCATAACTCGACGCCTATGGGAAAGACCCCAGAGCTTCTGAACGCATAACAGGCTCACACCCAAGGATCTTCACGGAGCCAGGAGAAGATTGTGCGAAAGATACTTGTCACCAGCGCCCTTCCCTATGCGAATGGCGACATCCATATCGGTCATCTTGTAGAGTATATCCAGACCGACATCTACGTGCGATTCCTCCGCCTTACCGGCAGGGATGTGGTCTACGTCTGCGCGTCGGACGCGCATGGGACTCCCATAGAGATCAACGCGAGCAAAAAAGGGATTAGCCCCGAAGAGCTCGTGGCTCACTATAACCGCAAGCATCAGGAGGACTTTGCCAAGTTCGAGATCGGCTTCGACGAGTTCTACACCACGGATTCCCCCGAGAACCAGCGCCACTCGGAGACCATCTACCTGCGCGCCAAAGAGAGGGGACACATCTCCGAGCGGGTGATCGAGCAATACTACTGCGAGTCGTGCGGCCGCTTTCTGCCGGATCGTTTCATCCGAGGAACATGCCCCCGATGCGGCGCTGCCGACCAGTATGGAGATGTGTGCGAGGTTTGCGGGGCCACGTACAGTCCTACCGACCTTGGAGACCCCCGGTGCGCGATCTGCGGAGCAGTACCGACGTTGCGCCCGTCCAAGCACCTCTTTTTCCGGCTGAACGACTTCAGAGAGTTTCTGGTCGACTGGACTGCGGAGCCCGGGAATCTGCAAGACCAGGTCAGAGCTTTCGTCCGGGGATGGATCGATCAAGGGCTCCAAGATTGGGATATTTCACGGGATGGCCCCTATTTCGGATTCAGAATCCCCGGGGAAGAAGACAAGTACTTCTACGTTTGGCTGGACGCGCCCATCGGTTATATCGCCGCCACGGAACACTATTGCGCAGGCCACCCTGACAGAAGCGTCGAAGAATATTGGCTCGATCCATCTGCGGACGTGGAGATCCACCATTTCATTGGTAAAGATATCGCCTATTTTCACACGCTCTTTTGGCCGGCCATGCTGAAAGCGTCGGACTACCGTCTGCCTGATGCTGTGCATGTACACGGCTTTCTCACCGTGGATTCACGCAAAATGTCCAAGAGTCGGGGGACCTTTCTCACGGCAGAGCAGTTCGCGGAATTCCTGCACCCGTGGTACCTGCGCTACTACTATGGTTCCAAACTAGGTGATTCCATTGATGATCTGGACCTGAATATCGAGGAATTCGTCAACCGGAACAACGCCGAACTGGTTAACAACATCACCAATCTTGTCAGCCGCGCTCTGGGTTTTCTCAATAAGCGGCTGGACTCCCGATTGGGCACTGTTCCGTCAGACGCGCAGCCTCTGGTCGAACAAGTGCTCAAGGCAATAACAGTGGCCCGTCGGCATTACGAGGATCTCCGGATAGGGCAAGCGGTTAAGGAGATCCTAGCCATAGCAGACATCGCGAACAATTATCTCCAGAAGGAGGCGCCCTGGGCCGCAATTAAGGACGACCCGGAGCGGGCCCGGGATATCCTCACCTTTGCTGCCAACTGTATCAAGGTGATCGCTGTGCTGCTCAAGCCCATCCTTCCGGGATATTGCAAGCAGGTGGAATCCATGCTCGGTGTCTCTGGCCTGAAGTGGGACGACGCAGTGTTGAACTTAGAGAATCGCCCTGTGGGGACTTTCGAGAAGCTCATCGACCGCCTGGAACCCGGCGCGTTGGAGAAGATGGTGGCTGCGAGCCGAGAAACCTTTGAGGCCGCCACGGAAGCCGGAATCCCACAGGTTCCTGAATTCGGCCCGGAGATCACCATCGAGGACTTCGCGCACGTGGACCTGCGCGCAGGGAAGATCGTCGCTGCCGAGGACGTACCCGAAGCTGACAAGTTGCTCAAACTGGAAGTCGACCTGGGGCGCGAGAAGAGAACCATCTTCGCGGGGATAAAGAAGGCCTTCAGTCCGGCCGATCTGGTGGGAAAGACCGTCGCAGTGGTGGCGAACCTCAAGCCGCGAAAGATGAGGTTCGGAACCAGTCACGGCATGGTTCTGGCCGGCGTGGACCATGAAGGCAAGATCACGCTGTGCGAGCTGGATCCGAGCACCAGGGCGGGTTCTCCCATCAAATAGACGATAATCGGAATTGCTGGATCAGGAATTTCTTGATCGATTGGGCGCAAGTTCGGTAGAATCGACCTACCGTGATATCTCCGTCGCTTCTCCGCGCCTCGACGGGTATCCGAAGCGACACGCCTCATAGCCTATTGTCCTTCTCAATGGATTGATCCGGGCCCTGATTCGAGTCCGGTAGTCAGTATTTAAAGTCAGAGTGTTCCGTCCAACATTGGAGAGCGGGGCTTCCGCTTCCCAGCACATCAAGCCAGGAAGGAGAACGGTTATGGCAGTCAAGATCTTACTGAATGAGGATGAAATCCCGCGCCAGTGGTACAACATCGCGGCGGATATGCCCAATCCAATGCAGCCTCCCCTGCATCCTGGCACCGGGCAACCGGTGGGTCCGGACGATCTGGCCCCGGTTTTCCCCATGAACCTGATCGAGCAAGAGGTGAGCCAGGAGCGATGGATCGACATCCCGGAACCTGTGCTGGATGTGTACACCATCTGGCGGCCCACACCCTTGTACCGTGCGGTGAAGCTCGAGCAGTACCTGAACTGCCCCGTCAAGATCTACTACAAGAATGAGGGGGTGAGCCCTCCCGGAAGCCACAAGCCGAACACCGCAATTGCTCAGGCCTATTACAATAAGGTTTTCGGCACGAAGCGCATCAGCACCGAGACCGGGGCGGGCCAGTGGGGGAGCGCGCTGAGCTTTGCGTGCAACCAGTTCGGACTGGAAGCCAAGGTATATATGGTCCGCATCAGCTACGAGCAGAAGCCGTACCGTCGCTTGATGATGAATACCTGGGGCGCCACTTGTATCCCCAGCCCAAGCACCGAAACCGAAGCCGGACGCAAGATCCTCTCGCAGGACCCCAATTCCCCCGGTAGTTTGGGGATCGCGATCAGCGAGGCCGTAGAAGACGCGGTGACCAGCGAAGCCCTTGGACGCCCCCCGACAAAATACTCCCTGGGAAGCGTTCTGAATCACGTTCTCCTGCACCAGACCGTCATCGGCCTGGAAACCCAGAAGCAACTGGCCAAAGTAGGCGATTACCCGGACATCGTGGTCGGCTGCGCGGGTGGTGGGAGCAACTTCGCTGGATGCGCGTTCCCCTTCGTGCGTGACAAGATAGCCGGCAAGCAAGTCCAGATCATCGCGGTGGAGCCTGCTTCCTGCCCCACGATGACCAGAGGCCCGTTTGCATATGATTTCGGCGACACGGTCCAGATGACCCCATTGCTGCCCATGCACACCCTCGGTCACGACTTCGTGCCCGCGCCCATCCATGCAGGCGGGCTGCGCTATCACGGCATGGCGCCGCTGGTAAGCCAGCTCATTATGGACAAGCTCATTGAACCGCGTGCGGTGCAGCAGCTAGAGACCTTCGAGGCCGGCGTTACCTGGGCCAGGACTGAAGGCTTTATTAGTGCTCCCGAGACATGCCACGCGCTTGCCGTGGTCATGAAGGAGGCCAAGAATGCTAAAGAGGAAGGTAAGCAAAAGACTATCCTCGTCAACTGGAGCGGCCACGGCATCGTGGACCTGGGAGCTTATGACGCATTCTTCCAGGGCAAGTTGTCAGACCACGAATTTCCGCAGTCAGAGATCGAGCGAGCGCTCAAGGCAATCGAGGCGCTACCCAAGCCCAAAATCTAACAACCAAGACAATTCATACCAGCCCGGCACGGCTTTCTATTGGGAGCTGCGCCGGGCTTCTCCACCCACACTTGTCCGCTGTGGCGTTTTCCAAGAATCTTGGCTTGTAGTAATTGCCAGAAGTTTTGTCCGATTGCGTGAGTGACATCTCGTCATTCCTGCGGAAGCACATAGGCGTTAACTTAAAGGATCTCGACATGTGATTTCAAATAGTTAACTCAAATCCACCCCGTCACCCCGGACTTGATCCGGGGTCCAGAACATATTGAAGAAACTGGATTCCCGCTTCCGCGGGAATGACGGACGAAAGAACCGGGCTGCTTAACTTAACGCTTATGTGCGGAAGCAGGAATCCAGGTCCTTATTCCCGCGCAAGCGGGAACCCGGTCTTTGGGATTCCCTATTCCACGGCAGGACACTGGATTCCCGCGTGCGCGGGAATGACGGTAGCGGAACCCGAGGTGCTGACTCATTCGGACAGAATCATAGGCACTTGCTATAATAGGCAGATCAATCCGACCGTTACCCCACTTTAGGGTCCGTTAGGCGCATTGAAAAGGCCCCTGAAATCTCAGCAGAAACGACCTGACCAGTGTTCGTCTTAAGGAGGTGTGCCAGAGGTCTAGTTCAACGGGGGGACATCCTTTCTATTGAGCAATCTCTTTTCACAGATATACTTCTGACGCCGATTCCTAGGCGTAAGCTTCCCGACGTTTACCTCGGCGCTCTTTGCCTACCGTCTTGGCGAGATGATAGGGCTGTGCGAGAACCTCAGTGGGCAGACCGAGTTTCTCGCTTAGTCTCTGAACCATCGGGAGGGTCAAGGGTCTTTTGCGATTGAGAATTTCTGAAACCCGTCCCTTTGAGCCGATTACGGATTCGAGGTCTTTTCTATCAAGCCCCAGATCTTCCATTCGGATCTTAATTGCTTCTATGGGGTCCGGCAATCCAATAGGATAGTTCCTTCTTTCGTATGTCTCTACCAAGGAGCTGATGATTTCCAGTTCATCACCTTCGGGGGTGTCAGGCTCCGCATCAAAGATCTCTTCAATCCGCGTGAGAGCGGCTCTATAGTCTTTTTGCGTGCGGATCGGCTTGATTTCCATTCTCATTCTCCTGTCCCACTGAGTCACACCAAATTGGCGTCTATCCGGTCATACTGCGAATGGGTTCCGATGAAGCGGATGAACACCTTTTGAAACTTGTAATTCACCTTTATAACCAAGCGATAATCAGTGCCTTTTAGCCTTTTGAAAACAAACCTGTTATCTTTGATCGGAATGACTCCAGGATATGAAGCTTTGACCTCTTCCTGATTACGCCACCTTGCCTTGTCGACGACGCTCACCCAGGTTCTGAGGGATTCCTTAACATCCGGGTGCTTCTTCCAAAAATCTCGAAGCGTCTTCACCTTGATGATGTGCATATGCTGCACATTACTACGTTCTCATTTTGGGAACAAGAGAATTCTTCAGTTTGCCGCCGCTCCTTTCTATAATGTGGAGAATTTGGAGGTTGACCGGGAGTCCGAGTACCGCTGGCGGGCCTTCACCCGATCCAGGTAGAGCTTTAGCTCCAGGGAAAGTCCAAGTGGTGAAGTAAGATAAGCTTTAGGAATCTTATGCCTTCTCTCAAAGAGAAATTGTAGATCCGTCCTTGTTTGGGGTAAACTCAGTACCACCCCCAGTTTGTGCCGACGCGCAGAGCCACCTCAATCCCGGTGGATCATCACGATTCGCGGATTCATCTCATCATTGTCATACGACGAAGATACTGGAGAAGAAGAATGCAGGACATACAAGACTTGTTGGAAGGGCTGAGACGAACCCCCTTAATACTGTCTGAATTTGTGAAGAGCATACCGGAAGCTCGACTAGATGCGCGAAGGGGCCAGGGCTTCTGGACGATTGCTGAACATATCAGCCACCTGGCTCAAGTTCAGCCAATGTTGTTGGATCGGTTTCAACGATTCATGGATGAGGACCACCCGGAGTTTGTACCGTACATTCCAAAGGATAACCAAGACGTTCCCGATACTCCTCTTCGCATGGATATGACCGCTGCCTTGGAGCAATTCGCGCACTGCCGCGCCAGACAAATCGATCTCCTCGAAAGGGCAGATGACGCCACATGGAAAAAGACCGCCACACACCCGGAATATGAGCTGTACTCCTTTTACATCCTGGTCAGGCATACTCTGATGCACGATCACTGGCACATGTACAGGATGGAGGAACTGTGGCTGACGAGAGATGCCTATTTGACAAAGATCTAATAGCAGCCCCTCTCTACCTCACTCACAGAAGAGCCCTTGAACCTCTTGAGGAATCAAAGCAAGTCATGGCCGACAAGACGGAGATCCGTGACCGTTCCTCCCCATACGCAAGTGTCCAGAAGAACCTTCATGCGGCAGTCCCACCAAAGAGCGGCTCGACACGCTCATGACCAACCAATCTGCGCGCATAAACAAGGCAGGCCAACACGTCTTCCCGTTCAAGCCACGGATAGCCTTCGACGATTGTCTCAATGCTATCTCCCGCGGCAAGCATCCCAAGGATATGTTCCACAGCGAGTCGGCGACCTCGTATAATAGGTTTCCCCCCAAAGATCTTGGGATCTACCGTGATTCTTCCCAAAAGGTTCTCTTCATCCATGATGGCACCCCACAAGGGATTTCCTTCTGCGTTTACAGCTTATAGCTTAATCCTTTTATTCCAAAGAAGACAATCAGACATTTTTCACGTTTGTCCGATAAGGCGAAGGTGGGCCTCAGGGGTCTTTTCAATGAGGGCACGGCGCCTTATAGTGTTGGTAGGTTCAAAATCAGTGAGCCGTTTGAGCACCATTCTCGTAGAGTGCTACAGCATATGCCCCGGACCTTGCCATGACCGAAGACTGCTCCAAAGCCTTGTATGAAGAACGAGAAATCCGCTGCCCCAGATTGGGCGGCCCCGTTACTTTCGGGTACTGCCGCGTGGAAAACGTGGGACGTCCCTGCCCTCGAACCATCGTGTGTTGGCAAGTTCATTTCGACGCGGAAACCCTTTTTCGGGAAATCATGAACCCGGAAGAATTTGCCGAAACCTTCCTCCAGGCTCCACGACCGAAGATGGCCACGTTAATTGAGCTCATCGAGCGAGCCAAGAAACTGGCTGAAGAGAAACGCGCGCAGCAAGAAACGGAAAGCCCCCAAAAGGACGCAAAGGAAGAAGCCCCTATCTGAATTGGTGATCCCTCCGACAAAGCTGGCAGGCAACTCCTCAGCGAGTGCAAATGGCGCAGTTAGCCCGCTGAACGCGGCGTTACCCCACCCTCCTCGCTAGGGTATTGGCTATTCCGGGATTCTAAGAAAGTCGGTGCGGGCGATCGCCTGTCTGGGAATCAGCTCAGAAGGTCAGGGTGACGGAGGCTCAGCCACGCCTTGACCTTGCCCAGGAGGTCAGTAGCCAGTCTCAGCATCTCGGCCGCCTCATGATCTGAAACCGTTCCGGCCC
>JBMOME010000222.1:0-8018 GCA_049323095.1 Thermodesulfobacteriota bacterium | reverse complement strand
CGGTAGCTTCTGCAATTCACTGATGCGGGTTCGGGAAGAGCCGTTTTGGCGAGAGGGGTATCAACATGTTGAAAGCTCTCAAATATCTCGTCTGGTTCGGAATCATGGCCGGCATTGGGGTTCTCTTAGGCTGCTTCATCCACGGCTGGAGGGTAAACCAGACCACCCTGATGAGCGGCGTGGCATTCGTCCGTGAGCTCCCACAAGGCGAACGGATTGTGGGAGCCCTTGAAACCACGATCTTTTCGTACCAAGAAAGGAAACACCTGGAAGACTACATGAAGCAACACGAAGGGAAGATCAAGATCGACCCTAATGTGTTGAAACAACATGAAGATTTGTACCGCGGTAGCTCACCCAAACCCCGCTCGCAATGAGAAGGCTCCGAGTTCGAAAGAACCCTTTGGCGCTCTTCCGGGAGCGCGGCGACGATGTGCAGGACTTGCTATCGGCATTTCGCGTTATTTTTTCAAGATATTATCAGAAAAGATAAAACCAAAACTTGACAATATATGGGCAAGGTGTTACCGCATCTCCCCGACGCCTGCGTGGCACAGCGCCAGGGACCATACCCCGCACCAAGCACTCAGGCAGCCCCACCCAAAAAACCGCAGGGAGTCGCGATGAAGCCCGATCACACTGCCCATGAAACCGATCTGTCGTGCATACCTGCTCCGTTTCGAGAAAATTACCGATTTTTGTCAGAGTTGATCAGTTGTAAGGACAGAAACAATTCGCTCAGAAAGCGCCTCGCCAATCTCGATGAATGGCCCCTGGCCGAATTGAGAAGCAAGCTTAACCGGCGTCAAATGAAGCTGGTGAAGGATTTCCTGAGCGGAGACGGTTTCGGAGGGATGGAGCCGTTGGAATGTCCGGTTCCTGCTGAGCTGGAAGCCGCGATTCTCATCAGGAAGCGCTCCACCTGGCTGCCTTGGGAAGCGGAAGCTATCCGCAAGGCTGATCGCTGGCGCGCAGACGTACGCGCAATTGCCGAACATCTGGGCCGCACTATCAAGCTCTGCGTGGACAACGGCCGATCTACCCGGGTCCCCCCAAAATAAGACCGTTTATAAGATCGAACTCCTGAGAAAGCCCCCTTAAGGTTGGGCGACGCTTTCGTAGGGGCGCAATTCATTGCGCCCGATATGAGGGCGTGATGAATCACACCCCTACAACGGCGCCCAGTTCCATAGGATGCATGATACCCCATCAGGTGCGCCGATGGACTATCTCGAGCAAAACAAACGCAAGGAAGATGGATATGAGCGGTATAAGAGTGAACCAGTAAAATAAGGCGTCCCAGGACCACACCAAAAACGAAATGAACGAAAGAACGAAATCTATAACAGCAGCGGTGCCAAAGAGTTCTTTTTCTTCGGAGAGGTGCTCCTTTTTGTCCATATTGCCCTCCAGGTATCCCTAAGGAGGGTTTCAAACCAACCGCTAGTGGTACCCCCCGGCGCGCGCGACGGTTTCGGGTAGGGGCGCACGCCCGTGCGCCCCTACATGGCTTGCCTGCAAGGTGTGCACCCATCCATTCCGCCGCGTCACCGCATCCTACGCTAGTGTGCCGTCCCGCAAGTTACTTCAGCAAGCGTGACACGCCGAGTCCTCGAATCAGTGTCATTGCGAGAAGCGAAGCGACGAAGCAATCTCAAGCGCCTATTTTTCAATCCCGTGAGATTGCTTCGCTACGCTCGCAATGACAAACGAGGTTCTCCTCTGCCAAGTCGTAGTTCTCGGAGGGACTCCCACTGCCGGATATGTAAGGTACTTGCGGGACGGCACGCTAGCTACCGGAACACGGCACCGAACGCGAGAAACACACCCCTATGCCGGATGCAGTTCCACTCGCGGGTTTTCTTGGCTGAGCATGTCCTGCCTGGTGCGTCCTCCACAGAACTTCTCGATAAGCTGGGCTATCTCACGACAGGCCTCCTCTACTTGGTCCACCGTCACCGGAGGCAGCCCATCCACGTTGACTTCCAGCGCGGTCGTTTCGGGAACAACCAGAGTGTGCTTGGCCTGACGCCAGGTCCAGCGCCTTGTCAAAACCGTCTTGCCTTCCACGAAGATGATTTCCCCGGGCAACGGATGTTCGACCTCGTCGGAATCCAACGGTGTGAATTCTTCGTCTCCACGAGCAGGCCGAAGCTCGATGTCTTGTGTGAGCACATCGATAGCGTGACCTCCGGCAGGCACAAGATAGCGCAGTGAAACCACATTCCCGATATCTACCAGGGCGCTGATGGATGGCAGCGGCTCATTTCTCAGGACGCGTCGCACCATAGCTTCGATTGACGGCCTGAACTTGCTCGGTTTCGCGCCGAAAGCCCTGTATGCTTCACGCCACGAGGCCATTTTCGGGTGTTCTGCTAGTTTTTCAAGGTCGAGCTTGCCGCGTACCTCATCTTCCGCGGCGCGCAGCAACGAAATCAGCCCTTCGGAGGACGGGCCGTTCTTCACCCCGTGCGCGATTACAAGCCCCCGGACGTAGCCGGGATAGCGATCGAAAACCTCTTGAGAAATCGTGTAAGCACTTATATGGCTCGTCAAAGCAGCCTCCCTTGTTTGTAATTGGGGGACACCATACCTACTTTACGGCAAGTGTCAAAAATAATGTCCGGTTAGGATAGAGCTTGCCAGACATTGGTAGGTGCCGGCCTCCGTGCCGGCACATCTTTCAAATCAACTAGCTCGGGCCGGCAGAGCCTGCCCCGGACTCGATCCGGGGGACGCCGGCCCCTACTGGCTCCTCTAAAGCCCAGACCGCGATATAGGCCAAGAATCGCGACAACCGTAAAATGACTCATTAGGATGAATATGGCGCGACCCATTTACCTTGATGCTCGTCCTGCCTGCTGGAGCAGCGTTCTGAACTTCTCCGTTGCACGGACCGCGTCCGGATGGGATCTAAGCTCTTCCACAGTGTAGAGCATTCTGGTCACCCAATTTGCGTGCTCTTCGGTAGTTCCAGGGAAGTTCTGTTGGCGATCATCGAGGAATATATCTTCCTGGTTGATCGCCACGAGCTTCGAGGGAGTTCCGAACAGGAACCGCAGGATCGCGGTGTGGAGTTCCTCTGTTGGCGCGGGTGATTCAAGGGCAAGATGAGCAGCGTGAGGGTCGAGCAGCTCATCCTGCATCAGTCTTTGGAGGATCTTCTCTTTGTGGATCGCTCGATCCTGCCGGAAGCGCGGTTCGGTCTCTTCGTCTAACTGTCCGATCTCCTTGCGAATCTTTATGTCCCGGGCGCTCCAGAATCCTGCAAGGGTGGGGAGGTCGTGAGTGCTGATCGAGACCAGCGCGTTTTCCGGATAGTTTCGACCAGGCATCAGATTGCCTTCATTGTCCCGCTCGAAATAGAACAGGCGGTAAGAAATGATCTTCTTAGCCATGAGCCTTTCTCTTAGATCATAGGGCACTGTCCCCAGATCCTCGCCTACAACCACGGTACGGGTCTCCTGGCTCTCCAGCGCGAGAATATTGAGCAGGTCGGCTTCAAAGTCGCGGACGTAGAAGCCGTCCTTGGGCTTGCGACCTTCGGGAATCCAGAAAAGGCGATGGACCTGCATCACGTGGTCGATACGTACCGCTCCGCCGTGACTGCAACTGGTTCGGAGTTTCCTGATAAAGGGCGCGTACCCAGCGCGGCGGATGGCCTCACGGTTCGGAGGAGGAAAGCCCCAGTCTTGACCGTGCGGCGCGAACGCGTCCGGCGGAGCGCCGACCCGGCATCCATGGTGGAAGAATTCCTGGAGCGCCCAGCTGTCCGCGCCGTTCCCATCCACCGCAAGCGCTTCGTCATGATAGAGCCCGATGCGCATTCCCTTTGAGAGAGCGTATTCCTGCACGCTACTGAGCTGTTCCTCGATTTGCCATTGCAGATACTTCCAGAAGAGGACCTCCTTCGCGTGCTCTTGAGCAAAGGCCTTTACTTCAGGAGAATTCGGATCGCGCAATTCCACGGGCCATTCTCGCCACACGTACACCGGCGGATCTCCGGAGGTGAATCGACGCTCCAGCTCACAGAAAATCGCGAATCTTTCCAAGTACTCACCCTGGGACTCCACGTATGCCATGAATTCCGTCCACCGTGGACTAGTGACTCCAGGTGGGCTGTGCCTTTCCATGAACGAACCGAACAGCTCACGGAGAACTTCCAGTTTCAATGCTGCTACCCGTTCGTAATCCACATGTTCTGCGCTTCGAAGCTGCTCGATCCGCCGGATTGTTTTGGGATCCTGCAAAAAAGCGCGGGCGGTCGCGGATTCCCAGAAATCCCGGGTTGCCGTGACGTCAAGGTAGATGAAGTTCCGGTACAGTCGGCTGGAAGGCAGGTACGGGCTGATAGTGTACGGCGCTCGATTTAACAACGCGTGGAGAGGGTTCAGGCCCACGAAATCAACCAGCAGGTCTTCCGCGGCCAAGTCCACCAAGGCCTTCAGGTCTGAAAAGTCCCCGATGCCCCAGTTCGCTTTCGATCGAATCCCGTACAGGGCGACATTGATCCCGGCAATCCTTGCGCCCCCTTCCAGTGCTTCGGGCAGGTATGCCGCAGGCGGGCAAATAATCCAGGTGCCCGGAAAAGAGCGGAGTTTCTCCCGGCATCGCACGTGGATGTGCGCCCGATATATCCCTGTCTGCAAATCAGTGGGGAACGCCGCTGACACCTGTATCAGGCCGGTTTCCTCATTGACCTGCACGGAGATCTGATCGCCGGCCCTGGAGAACAGCCGCTCCTGGCCATGCTCGTGGAGCAGCGCGACGCTCACCTCGTCAACCTCCGGAATCCGGCCTACCGCTGTGGATTCCGGCTCGATGCAAACGGTGAACGTCTCCGGGAGGCTGCCGTTGGAAGCCACCAAAGTCGTAGAATCGAGTCTCGGCACGTCGCCGGGTACGGGAATTCCCTTTGCATCGAGGATTTTGAGAGCGGTCTCCAGATCCAGGCGGTGCTTGATTCCGTAGTTGTCCGTGTACTCCCGCTCGACCCCGAGGCTTTCGGCCAAATTGATCAATGCTTCGTCAACGTTCATAAAGTGAAGGCCCTCTACCAATACACAATACTATGTTTTTCCTGTTGACGGCCTCTGTGGTTTGCCGATAATGAAACGTCCGGACTGTTCAATCCCCTTTGCCGAATCCGGGCACGGCTTCTGTACAATTCCGTATGACGCCGTTTCGCAAAGGCCGTGGAGCGAGAATACGTCCCCCGCGACGAAGTCGTCAAACATTTTCCGTGCCGAGGGGCGTAATCAGGTGCTCTATGCAGAAGGATGAAACCGTAGAAATCAATCCGCAGATGGCGCCGATGACCGCAGATTCACGAGACGGGCAAACACACGCGATCATTGGGGCGCGATGGAGGTTCACCGACAGCTTGGGCCAGGGTTCTTGGAGGCGGTTTATCAGGAGGCCATCGCAATCGAATTCTCGGCTAGATCCATTCTATTCGAGCGTGAAGTAGAACTGCCGGTGTATTTCAAAGGGCAGCGTTTGTCCTGCTCGTACCGGGCGGATTTTGTCTGCTACGGCGCAGTGATTGTCGAGCTGAAGGCGCTTAAAGCGATCACCGGTGTAGAGGAAGCACAGGTGCTGAACTATCTCAAGGCAACCGGTATCGGGCGGGGACTACTGCTGAACTTTGGCCGTCCTCGTCTTGAGTTCAAGCGTTTTGTGTTTTCTCATCTGCGTGCATCTGCGCAATCTGCGGAATAATCCGCCATTCATTTACTCGGAAACCGGAGTCAGCGCATGGATTTCAAGCTCAACGACGAACAGCGTCTTATCAGGAAGGCGGCTCGTGATTTCGCATTCAAAGAACTGGAGCCGAATGCACGCGAATGGGAGGAGACCGCAACGTTCCCGCGAGCAGTCTTCAAGAAGATGGGGCAACTGGACTTCACCGGGTTGTACGTCCCCGAAGAATACAACGGCACCGGCGTGGGTCGGCTCACCGCGTGCCTCATATTTGAGGAATTGGCCAAGGGGTGCTTTTCCACCGCGGTGTGCCTGACTGTTCACAACATGGTGACCAATCTCATCTATCAGTACGGCACAGAAGAGCAGCGAGAACGATGGGTCATGCCTCTAGCCGCAGGAGAGAAGCTGGCAGCGTATTCACTGACAGAGGCTGACGCAGGATCCGACGCGGCAGCGCTCAGCGCGTCTGCAATGAAGACTGACGGCGGATATGTGCTCAACGGGACAAAGTTGTTTGTGACCAGCGGCGGAGTCGCGGACATATACGCGGTAATGATGCGCACAGATTCAGAGCAAAAGGAGAGGGCGCGCGGGATCAGCGCGTTTGTTGTGGAAAAGGGCGCCAAGGGATTCTCGTTCGGACATCATGAACCCAAGATGGGCATGAATTCTTCCCCCACCACTGAACTAAACTTCAACGACTGCTTCATCCCTGACGAAAACCTTCTGGGCGACGCCGGAAGAGGCTTTAATATGGCTCTCACGGCGCTCAATGGCGGCAGGATCAGTATAGGCGCGTGCGCGGTAGGGCTGGCTCAGCAAGCTATGGACTACGCGCTCAACTACGCTCACAAGCGCCAGCAGTTCGGTCGCCCGATCGTCTCTTTCCAGGGTCTGCAATTTCTCTTGGCAGATCTCGTGACCGAAATAGAAGCCGCGAGGCTGATGATCTATCGGGCCGCGTTTCTCATGGACCAGGGTGAGGCCAGCGTGATGGAAGCTGCTATGGCAAAGCGCTTTGCAACAGACACCGCGATGCGAGTCACCACCGACGCGGTCCAAATCCTCGGCGGCGCAGGATACATGAAATCCTATCCCGTAGAGATGTACATGCGGTTCGCGAAGGTGGCCCAGATATTCGAAGGCACGAACCAGATACAGCGACTGGTGATAGCCAGAGAGCTCACGAAGTACAAGGGCGGAAAAAGACCGGATTCGTATTAGCTGCAATAGCTAACAGGGTAGAACAAGTCGTGAAAGCTCTTGGCGTCGGCGAGCGCTCCGGGGCTTCGCCTCGGAGACTGGCAGCAAGAGCGGACGGGCAACCACAAGGGTTGCCCCTACACCGGACGTCCAAACGACCCCATACGTAGATCCGGGCAGGGGCGCCTCATGCGGATAACGTTCATAGGAATTTCCAGGGCAGGATGTTGCCGCAAGCCCGATGCACACGGGAAGCTCTTGGTGGGACAGGCGTCTCGCCTGTCTTTCCAGACATGATGCCTCTCGCCGGGCTATGACAGGCAGGATGCCTGTCCCACCAAAACCTTTTGTAGGGGCGCACGGCCGTGCGCCCTTGCAGGACCCGTTTCCAATTAAGACAGAGCGCAGGAGAAGAGAAATGCCGACAAAACCCCGTTCCAGCCGCAGCCTGGGCGAGCGCATCCAGGACATGAGAAAGAAGCAGAAGATGGATCTGGAAGCCTTCGCCAAGAAAACAGGATACGACGCAGATTATCTTACGAAAATCGAAGAAGGGAAGATATCTCCTCCTGTAGGCGCGCTCATACAGATATCGAGAGCTTTGGCCGTGGATTCTTCCACGCTGCTCGCGGAAGAAAAACGGAAAGAGCGTGCGCGCAGCTACCGCAAGCGCACCAGGGCGTATCTGTACAAGAACCTCACCCCTGGAGCGGAAGATAAGCACCTGTGGGCTTACCTGGTCACTCTGGAACCCAAAAGGGAACACGAACGAGTCGAGTACCAGCACGAAGGAGAAGAATTCGTGTACGTGATGGAGGGCCGGGTTCAGATTCAGGTGGGCAAGAAGGCCCATGACCTCAAGAAGGATACGAGCCTCCATTTCATGTCGAGCCAACCCCATACGCTCAAGAACCTGTCGGCAAAGCAGTCCAAGCTGCTGGTGGTGGTATATACGCCCTAAATTAACCAACTTCTTTGCACGGGGCTGTGATCCCAACCGGACCTGTCATCGCTTCGTCGCTCGAGGCGTGGAACGAAGGAATCTGTAGGGGCAGGTCTTGTGCCTGCCCGATTTGGGATGATTTGACTAAGGGCAGGCACAAGACCTG
>JBMOME010000221.1:0-8051 GCA_049323095.1 Thermodesulfobacteriota bacterium | reverse complement strand
GGCTGATCGAGTAATTCAACCCATTGATATTGCCCAAAAGGGTTCCCCCTACACCCGCGGACATGAAGGCAATTGCCCAAGCCAGCGCATAAACAAACTTGGCGCTTACCCCGAGTGAGAGGGCGGCCATTTCATCGTCCGCGCAGGCTTGCATTGCCAATCCCCATCGGGTGTACTTAAAGAACAGGATGAACACCACCATAAGGATCATGGCTGCAATAAAGCTCCAGAAATAGACCTCTCCGACTGCAATACCCGCAATGTGCATGGGATCGACGGAGAATATGCGCGGAAGAAAGACCTGGGTGTCCGGGTCCCACACAATAAAAACCATTCCCTTGAAGAAGAAGGAGAGCCCCACCGTTACCATGATCACTGCGAGAATAGGCTCGCCGATCATCTTCCGCAGGAATAGGCGTTCAGTCAGGCGGCCGAGTATGAATCCGACAACGAGGGTAAGCGCCAGTGAGAGCAAAAACGCTGAGGTTATGGACATGTGGTCCGCGAAGCGCATATAAAACGAAAGGCACACATACCCGCCGATGATAGTCAGTTCTCCCATGGCCAGGTTCAAGACGCCGGAACACTTGTAGATAAGCACCCAGCCCAACGCGACCAGGGCATAAATGGATCCAACCATTACTCCCGTAAAGACCAGTTGCAAGAATAGATCCATTGGCTATTTCCCTCCGTCCCGAGGCACGTCTTTGATGCGGATATCCGCCTTAATCTGTACGACGCGACCGTCTTCGTAGGTGATATTGGTGTCCATGTGCATCATCTCTTGGCCCGGTGTGTACAAGGCGTCTATGATGTCCTTGTACCGATTTTCCACAAAAGCCCGGCGGATCTTCCTCGTGCGGGTAAGTTCGTCGTCGTCGGCATCGAATTCCTTATAGAGATTAGCAAATCGCAAAATCTTCGCGGGCTCGGGCAGTGTCCGGTTGACTTCTCTGAGGGGGCCGATAACCAGGTCATAGACCTGGGGCAACTGGCAGAGCTCCTGGTAGCTTGTGTAATTAATCCCGTGATCTTCCGCCCATTTCCCTACTGTAGCATAGTCGATACAAAGTATGGCGGTGACAAAAGGCTTCTCGTGCCCTACCACCAGGGCATCTTTGAGGTAAGGGCTGAATTTGAGGCGAGCCTCAAGGAATTGCGGAGAGGACTTGCTCTTGTCGCTCAGAATCATGATGTCCTTGGTTCGGTCAAACACCACCAGGTGCCCGTCCTCGTCGATGAACCCTGTATCTCCTGAATAGAGCCACCCGTCTTTTAGCGTCTTTGCCGTCTCTTCCGGCATCTTGTAGTAA
Source organism: Thermodesulfobacteriota bacterium (assembly GCA_049323095.1). GTDB lineage: Bacteria > Desulfobacterota > Desulfomonilia > Desulfomonilales > Desulfomonilaceae > VGSG01. Next base: position 6,738 of record JBMOME010000221.1, on the reverse strand, counting down.
CCTTTGAATACCGACGGGCTGGTGGAGATGATCTCTCCGCTCTCGGTAATACGCACTTCAGTCTGTGGAATGGCTTTGCCCACGGTGTCGAACTTGATGTCGTCATCCCGGTGGACTACGGAAATGCCCGCGATTTCCGTCTGGCCGTAGATCTGCTTGAGGTTTACGCCGATGGCATGGAAGAACCGGAAATGGTCCGGTCCCATTGCCGCACCACCCGTATAGGCATGTCTCACGCGGCTCAGACCCAAGTGGTCGCGGATCTTCTGGTAGCAGACCAGGTTCGCCAAGAGTCCGAGAAACTTGAGGTACCACGGCACGCCCTTTTTCTCAAACTTGCGCTCCGCTGTGGCATAGCCGATACGCATAGACAATTCGTAGAGCTTGCGCTTAAGCCAGGTTGCGTCCAGATACTTGACCTGAACGGTCCTGGTAAATTGCTCGTAAAGCCGTGGAGGGGCGAACATAACGTGCGGCCCGACTTCTCGGACATTGGCTTGGGCGGTCTCGGGCTCCTCGGGAAAATTGATGGTGAAGCCGACCTGGAGCCCGCAGGATATTGACATCATCTGCTCGCCGATCCAGGCGAAGGGTAGATATGAAACGAAGTCATCCGATGGGCGGCAGGGATCGACCGTCATGAGGTTCCGCCCCATGGTCAGCATGTTGTAGTGAGTCAGGAGCGCTCCCTTGGGCTTCGCGGTTGTGCCGGAGGTGTAGAAGAGTAGACAAACGTCGTGGCCTTGTCCCTTGTTCACGAGCTTCTCGAAGAGCGCCGGATCCTCTTTGTCCAGCTCTCGTCCAAGTTCCATTACCTGCTCCAGGCTGATCAGCATGGGATCTTCGTAGTGCCGCATTCCCTTGGGATCGTCCCAGATAATTTTCTCCAGCTTAGGGCACCGATCCCGTATGGCTAGGGCCTTGTCCACTTCTTCCTGGCCCTCGGCGATGTAGAACTTGGCGTCGGAATGGTCCACGATATACTGCACTTCTTCCAAGAGGCAGTCCTGGAACAGCCAAGCCGCCACGCCCCCGGCGCACATGGAAGCCATTTCGGTCCAGAGGGCTTCGGGCCGATTGTCGCCGATGAGGATGACCTTGTCCTCTCGTTGAAGCCCGAGTTTGACCATGCCCAAGGTGATGAGCTTGACGCGATCGAGATAGTCAGCCCAGGTCACCGGCCGGAAGATCCCGAACTCCTTTTCCCGCATGGCAACTTTGCCTGTTCCGAACTTCTTGCACTGGCGGACGAACAGTTTGGGCAGGGTCAAATCGTCCGTTATGGTGATTTCCTTGAAGTAGCTCAGTTCATCTGCGGCTGACATACAGATCCTCCACCTCGCCCAAATAGGCCTTTATGACTTCCGGTTCTTCCTGGACTTCCTGAGGGGTGCCCTCAGCAATCTTGACCCCGAAGTTGAGGGTCATTACCCGGTCGGATAGGTCCATGACCACTCCCATGTCGTGCTCTACCAGGACGCACGTTACTTGCCAGCGTTTGTCCTCGTTGATGTCCAGGATGAATCGGGCCATATCCTCCACTTCTTCCAGGTTAAGCCCTGCGAGTGGTTCGTCGAGAAGGATGATCTCCGGCTGCAATGCTAGTGCTCGAGCGAGCTCGATCCTCTTCTGCAACCCGTATGGAAGCATGCCGGTCACTTCATGGCGCACCGCCTCGATTTCGAGCAGATCGATAATTTCCTCTTCGATGAATCGCCGGGCTCGGATCTCTTCCCGTTGGGTCTTCCCCCAGTATATGCTGGAATTGATAATGCCGGATTTGAGGTGCATGTGCCGGCCGAGTCTGATGTTATCCAGCACAGTCATGCCACCGAAGAGTTCGATCTTCTGGAAAGTCCGCGAAATCCCGAGTTCAGCGCGTCGGTGAGGAGAGAGGCGGGTGATCTCTTGGCCCTTGAAGAGGAGGTTGCCTTTTTGAGGGCGGTACAGGCCGTTGATGCAGTTCATCATGCAGGTCTTGCCGGCTCCGTTCGGTCCGATGATGGAAAAGATCTCGCCTTTTCTCACTTCGAAGCTGACATTGACGAGAGCCGCAACCCCATGGAAGGACAGATAGACGTTCTTGGCTTCGAGTATGACTTCGGACATTCAGATCCCCTTCTGCGTGCTCCGACACAGTATTCGAGCCGTTCGGCGCGCTATCCAGACGCTTTCTTATAGGCTATTCCTGACAAGGGAATGGCGAACCTGAGAACCGTGTAGTTTGTCTGCCGATGAGAGGCCCCCACGATAACAAAACCCAGAGAACCGGTCAAGCTTTACTCGTTCACCTGCGTTCTATAGGCCAGGACTCGTTTTCCGCCCTGGCAGGGGCAGCGTTACCGACGAATCAGCGCGACCCACTTACCTGTCGGCCTCTGTCGTGGGGCGGTCCGCTTCGGTCCACTCGGCTATGCGCGTGATGGAAGTCCGCTCTTCCCACGGTCCGCTTGGTACCGGGCCGTGGGGCAGTAGGCCTTCTCCAGACCGTTCCATGCAGCTCTGGTCCGTTCACCCTGCCGCGCAACCGCGCCGCGTTCGAGGGTGGAAAGCATCCGGTATCGTGTGTTAGCCAAACCCAGGCTGAAGCACTCTGATTGACTTTCTCATGGTCCGACCCGCGGTCTGAACGCGACCTGCGGGCGAGCGTGGTTAGATCTGCTGAATTGCACTAGGAAAAGGAGAACGACACTCAGTCGTGCCATTCCACGAGACTGGCTTTAGGAGCCTATCCAGGGCCGAAGCGATATCCGTTCCCGCGTCATCACCCAACCGACAAACCCTCTGATGACGCTTCATAGTCGGGAACGGAGCATTCGGAAGTGACCAAGCCTCCCAAACCCTCCCAATGATGGATAAACTGATGTTGAAAAGTCAAGGCCAAAAGTGTTATAGGTTACTCCGTTCCTTTGAATCGGCCCGATTTTCCCCTATTAGTCTTACCTTAGAATCGCTGGTTCGCCCAGGGCACGAACCGTGCTGGTGAGCGGGTAGGGGTGTGGTGGGCCCGTCTGCTTGGGTCCGACATCAGGCCTTATCGTGAGGAGACATCATGGGCGAAGAAGACACCCTTCTGAAGGAAGTCAAGGACGGCATACTCACTCTCACTATTAACCGACCGGAAGCCTTGAATTGCTTCAACATGGAGTTGTTGAAGGTTTTCGGCGACACCCTTGCACAGATAGCCTTTGACCGAGACGTGAGAGTGGTCATAATTACCGGTTCCACCGCGGGCAAGAACGCCTTTAGCACCGGAGCGGACCTCAAAGAGCGGGCCGGTATGACTCAAGACCAGGTAGGGGTCTATATTCAGACCATCCGGAATGTATTCACGAGCGTGGAAGAGCTGCCAAAGCCTGTCATCGCCGCGGTAAACGGATACGCCTTCGGTGGGGGGCTTGAGCTCGCGCTGGCCTGCGACTTGAGGCTCGCTGCCGGCACTGCCCAGGTCGGTCTCACTGAAGCGAGCCTCGCGGTCATCCCCGGGGCCGGAGGCACCCAACGATTGCCGCGCGTGGTCGGTGTAGCCCGAGCCAAAGAGATGATTTTCAGGGCCAGGAGGATCACTGCTCAGGAAGGTCTGGAAATCGGTCTCTTCCTCGAAGTGGTCGAGCCGGCAAAGCTTCTCGACAGATGCACCGAGATTGCCCGCGAAATAGCAGCCAACGGACCTGTCGCAATTACCCAGGCAAAATACGCGATTAACAAGGGGGCTGAAGCAAGTCTTGCGGTCGGGCTGGCAATTGAATCGAATGCGTACGCGATCACCATTCCGACCAAGGACAGAATTGAGGGCCTCACAGCCTTTCGTGAGAAAAGAAAACCGGTTTATACAGGAGAATGAGGATGAATCAGACTGGCACCCGCCACGAATTGAATTACCCCAAGAAGGTGCATATCGGGGACATCACGGTCAGGGACGGTTTCCAACACGAGGAGATCTGGATTCCGACCGAAGCAAAACTCTACTACGCAGAAGAACTCATCCTTTGCGGCCTCAAGCACGTGGAAGTCACCAATTTCGGAAATCCCGCGCTGATGCCTCAATTCAAGGATGCAGAAACGCTCCTGAAGCAACTGCGCAACTCGAAAAGACTCTCCCGTGCAGGCGTGAATTGGTCAGACATCACCCTAACCGTAGTCACGATCCGGGAAAGATCGGTGGATCGTGCTATCGAAGCTCGCAAGGAGGGCTGGGGTCCTGACCGGATCCTCATGATGGTCTCCACGGACGAAGAGCATCATTTCGCGAATTCCGGCACTACCTTGCCCGACTATTGGGAAGAATCCAAGAGGTGCATCGAGAAGGCAGCGGACGTTGGTATCAAAATGTGCGGGACCGTCTCCACTATCTGGGGCTCGCCCATATCAGGGCCAACCCCTCTGGAAGAAGCAGTGGAGTTCACCAAGCGCTGGCTGGAGATCGGAGCCGCGGACATCGAACATGCGGACCACGACGGGAGCGCCCCCCCCAATCAGGTGTACAAGTACTTTTCTATGGTCATGGAGGAAATGCCGGACCCCAGCCTACATTTGGCTCATTTCCACGTAACTCGTGGCTGGGGTACGGCAAATGTGCTGGCCGCACTCCAGGCAGGAATAGAGAAATTCGAGGGCACACTTGGCGGGCTCGGGGGTCAGCCGGCGAACTTCCTCGATCGGGTGCCGGTCGGAGGCACCGGCGAATACTACTATGTGGATCCGAATGTGGTCGGTCTTCAATCGATAGAAGACATGGTCGTCATGATGGACGAGATGGGGATCGAGACGGGCATCGATGTGGACCGTCTCCTCAGATTGGGCAAGATGATGGAAAAGACCATCGGTCGACGACTTAGATCGGAAGCTATTCTGAACGGACGGATTCCGAAGCAAGCGAGAAATGAGTACAAGAGGAAGGGGTTGGAGCAACTCAAGAAGAAACTCGGCGAGGCTCCTGGTCAAAAGTTCCCCGCGGACTGGCCGGAAAAGGCAACATACGCTGTAAAGAAGAGCTGACGGATTCGAGGCTCAGAGGACATCTTTGCGCTGAGCGGCTAAAATCACTACTGCTTGTTCACCGATCCCAAGAAGGAGGAAGCAGCATGGAACCCCTGTGGGTACCCTCGGAAGAGCGGAAAAAGAACGCTAATGTCACTCGCTTCATCAAGTTCGTCAACGAGAAGTACTCTCTCAACATCAATGGGTACCATGCTCTTTACGACTGGTCCGTTACGAAGAGAGCAGACTTCTGGGCGTCGGTATGGGAATTCTGTGATGTGATCGCTTCCCGGCGCTGGGATACCGTTCTTGAAGACTCTCCCACTATGATGGGAGCGAAGTGGTTTGTCGGCGCTCGGCTGAATTTCGCCGAGAACCTGCTACGGTACCGCGATGATCACGTTGCGATGATGTTCAGGGGTGAAGGTCAAGAACTCCAGAGCATGACCTACGCTCAGCTCTACGACGAAGCCGCTCGCCTTGCAAAATCATTGCGGGACGCGGGAGTCAAAGTCGGGGATCGAGTCGTGGGTTACATGCCCAACATGATGCAAACCGTCGCCGCGATGCTGGCCGCTACCAGTATCGGAGCGATTTGGTCATCCTGTTCACCCGATTTCGGTATCAAGGGAGTCTTGGACAGGTTTGGCCAGATTCAGCCAAAGATCCTCTTTACAGCCGACGGGTATCTGTACACCGGGAAGACATTTAGCTCCCTCGACAAGGTCGCGGGCATCGTCAAGGAAGTCCCGAGCATCGAAAAGGTCGTGGTTGTCCCGTACACAACGCAGAATCCCGACCTGAGCGCCATCCCGAACGCCATCCATTACAGGGACTTCATCTCCAAAGAGACAGGCCTGGAGATGAAGTTCGAGCAGCTTCCGTTCGATCACCCGCTATACATCATGTATTCGTCAGGAACTACCGGACTGCCCAAGTGCATGGTGCACGGCGCGGGCGGCACGCTGATGCAACACCTGAAGGAGCACGTTCTCCATGTCGATCTGAAGCGAGAGGACAAGATATATTACTTCACCACGCTGGGATGGATGATGTGGAACTGGCTGGTGAGCGCACTCGCGGTGGGCGCAACGGTTATCCTGTACGATGGCTCACCGTTCTATCCTGACGCGGGCGCGATCTTCCAACTGGCGCAGGACACGAAGATGACCATCTTCGGCACCGGAGCTCCGTACATCGCAGCATTGGAGAAGTCCGGCCTCAAGCCGAAGGAAAAATATGATGTATCCAGTCTAAAGACCATGTGCTCTACCGCATCGCCGCTTCCTGAAGAGGGCTTCCGCTTCGTGTATGAAAACGTGAAGAGCGACCTCAACCTTGCGTCTATCTCAGGCGGCACGGACATCATATCCTGTTTTGCGCTGGGATCTCCCATACTGCCGGTTTACGCGGGCGAGTTGCAGTGTCGCGGCCTGGGGATGAAGGTCGAGGCATTCGATCCTGACGGAAAGCCCATCATCGGCCGCACCGGTGAGCTGGTCTGCTCCGCGTCTTTCCCTTCTATGCCGATCTACTTCTGGAACGATCCGGACGGCAGCAAGTACAAGAAAGCGTACTTCGACGTGTTCCCGAACGTATGGACTCACGGCGACTTCGTGGAAATCACCCCGCATGGAGGCGTCAAGATCTTCGGCCGCTCCGACGCCACGCTCAACCCGTCCGGTGTCCGCATCGGTACGGCTGAAATCTATGCAGTGGTGGAAGCGCTCGACGAGGTCGTGAACAGCATCGTGGTGG
>JBMOME010000220.1:0-8139 GCA_049323095.1 Thermodesulfobacteriota bacterium | reverse complement strand
GACAGCCCTCGTCGAATCCCGCGGACTGACGACCCTCGGACCTGAATCGCTGTCCAACGCGTGTTGACACAATCTAAGGATGGGGGTACTTTCCTTGGAAAGAGGTGTAGCGCATGACCAAGCTGCTGACACAAGCTTTCGAGAAGGCGTCCCAGCTTCCTGAGGATCTCCAGGACCAGCTCGCCCAGGAGTTGCTGGAAGAAATTGAATGGGAAGCACGCTGGGATAGTACACTCGAAGGCTCGCAGGAGAAGTTGGAGAGATTGGCGAAGAAAGCCCTGCAGGAATATCGTGCCGGTAAGACAAAGGAAATGGGATTCGACGACCTGTGAAATCTCATCTTTCCGCAGACTTCATCTCTTGCTTTCGAGAACTTCCAGCCCGCATTCAACGCCTTGCCCGCAAGAACTATAAGCTCCAATAGTGGCACCCACAAGTAACTCTGTGATCATTTCCGAGAACCGCGCCAGGTAATACCAGTCCGCGGTCAAACAATGAATAGTCCTCTAAACCATACACGGACCTGCCAAAGCGCAGGTCCGTGGCACCCCCAAGCCGATATTGATTGAGTCTTGGGTGCCACTGACCTGGGCACCAGGTCAGTGCTGCCTTTGGCCCAACGTCAGCTTCACCGTTTGAATGGGAACTGGTATAAAAGGCTGCTCTCATAATTGACGTCTTGCCTGGTGGCAGCGTATGTTCATCAAAGGCCCAAAGAGAAACAATCGGCCACAGATAACCTAATCGGACTGGAGGTTGCGTGAACGAAATCAAGAACGTAGCAGTCCTTGGAGCAGGAGCCATGGGAGCTGCGTACGCGTCCAGGTTTTTCGATGCGTCTTCATTTTCCACGGTATTGGTTGCTCGGGAGCCACGGTACGACCAGCTGAGAGCAGAAGGTCTGGTGGTTAATGGGAAGCAGTATTCAATACCGGTGGTTCATCCTGACGAAACCGCGCCGCCGGCGGATCTCATTATCGTGGCCCTCAAGAGCCACAATCTCCCGGAAGCGGTGCATGACTTGAAAAACCTGGTTGGAGATCAGACGACTATTATTTCCGTCATGAATGGGCTTGACAGCGAAGAATACCTTGGCTCCGTCTATGGCGTGGACAAGGTGCTCTATGCCATTGCTGTGGCAATAGACGCGGTTCGTGAGGGAAACTCGGTCAAGTATACCAATCCGGGCAAAATCTACTTTGGTGAGGCTGATAACTCGCATCCGAGCGAACGAGTCCTCCGCGTCCGGGAAGCTTTCGACCGGGCAGGGATTGCGTCTGAAACGCCCGTTGACATGATACGTATGCTCTGGTGGAAGTTCATGATCAACGTGGGGATCAACCAGGCGTCAGCAGTGATGCGCGCGCCCTATGGAGCATTTCAATCGTCGCCGGACGCGCAGGCCCTGATGGAAACGCTGATGCGTGAAGTGATCGTGCTGGCACAGCGCATTGACGTGAACCTGGGCGAACAGGATCTCCACGATTGGTATTCCGTGCTCAAGACCCTGTCTCCGACGGGCAAGACTTCCATGCTGCAAGATATTGAAGCAGGACGCAAAACCGAAGTCGAAATATTTGCCGGAAAGATGGTAGAGCTGGGCGAGCGCTACGGCATTCCCACACCCGCGAACCAGACGCTCCTAAACATCGTGCATGTTTTGGAACAATATGGGACTTGAGACATTTTGCCAGGGGTGAGCCGTCACATATGCGAAAGCGAAGCGCCGGACTTCTCATGTATCGATTTGTTGATGGCAATTTGGAAATATTCCTTGTCCATATGGGAGGGCCGCACTGGGCCAAGAAGGACCTCGGAGCTTGGTCCATTCCCAAAGGTGAATATGAACCGGGGGAAGATCCATTTGAGGTGGCTAAGCGAGAATTTCAAGAGGAAACAGGCTTTGAGGCAATCGGTGAATTCACCCAACTTGAGAATATAAAGCAGCCAGGCGGAAAGATAGTGTCTGCTTGGGCATTTGAGGGAGATTGCGACGCGAAAGCGATCACAAGCAATACTTTTTCGATGGAATGGCCTCCGCGTTCCGGGCAATTTCAGGAATTCCCGGAAGTTGACCGTGCTGCGTGGTTCTCTCCCGATATCGCAAGGGAAAAAATATTGAAAGGACAGCGACCTCTAATTGAAGAACTCCAGCGCATTCTGCGAGGCGACTAGGCGCGGGGCGGAAACCTGCCCGTGACTCATCCTGCCGGCTGGACATATGGTGCTGCCTTGCTAAGGAACCCGACCTCCAGTTATAACTCTCTTTTGAATGAACATGATATCCTCGCAGTTTTCGGGTATAACTGTGGTGTCTCCGGCGTTCTCCAAAACTACGGACGGACTCTTACATTTCTTTCAAGGAGCATTCTACCTATGCTGTCTCGCGATGAAATCATAGAGAAAGCGCATGAGTTGGATTTCGAAGATATCGGCTTTACCAGCGCGGAACCGTTTGATTCACAAAGGGAAATACTCAAGGAACGGGAAGCGGAGTATGCCTGGGCTATCGCAAGCGGCCTCGATCTCGTGGCCGGCACGGACCCCAAGAACATACTCCCTGAGGCGCGGACAATCATCGTGCTCATGGAGGTGTACTTCCGGAAGGCTTATCCTCGGTATCTGGAACCTTTCTTCGGTCGGTGTTACCTCGATGACGATCGAGTCACCAAAGACGGTCTTGCCGTGCGCCTCAAAGCGTTCCGCTCTTTTTTGAGCGGGCATGGCATTGAATCCAAGGTGCCTTTTCACCTTCCTCACCGACTGGCCGCGGCGCGTGCCGGTTTGGGCACGTTCGGGAAGAACTGCCTCTTTTATTCAAATTCAGTGGCACGACAAAGCTCCTGGGTTTTGCCCATAGCGGTAGTCGTAGATGCGGAATATGATCCGGGCCGGCCCACTCTCGAAGTGGGTTGCCCAGATTGGTGCAAGAGCACGTGCATCGTTTCCTGTCCAACCGGCGCGCTGAAAGGGCCACGCAAGATCGATCCCCGCCGTTGTGTGTCGTATCTCACGTATTATGGCTCAGGTCTTACTCCGCGGGAGTTCAGGGAACCAATGGGATTGTACGTATACGGGTGCGATCGTTGCCAGAATGTGTGCCCGCGTAACGCTCCTTGGCTTGCTGTGAATCTGCCGGAGAACGAACGGGTCGCCTGCAAGAGCCCCGACTTCCAGTTGGAGAAACTGCTTCGCATGGATCGACCTTATTTTGAGCAGCGCATCTGGCCTCACATGTTCTATATGTCCGCGAACGATATCTGGCGCTGGAAGATGAATGTGGCCCGCTGTATGGGGAACACGCGGGACTCGAAGTACGTGCCGGAGCTGGCCAGGGCAGTTGAAGAAAACGGTGACGAGCGAGTCCGAGCAATGTGCGCCTGGGCGTTGGGTCGTATCGGTGGCCGCGCTGCTCAACGAGCGCTTGAATCCATGCGTCCCGCAAGCGAAGGCATCGTGGCTGAGGAAATCGAGTACGCATTCGACTTGTGCTAGGAAGCTTGTTTGATTTCGGCCACCAGCTCCATGTTCGGTTCAAGCGGCAGCAATGAGATAGTACAATTAAGGAGAGGCTATACTGGCGTGAGGATCGCGCACTGGTTCGCGTTGAGGTCAACTCGATAAAAATGTTTCGAGAAGTGAGCCTCCTTTGGCTCTGGCATTACCGCTGGCTCTGAGAAATTCAAGGTTCGGATTACTTATGCAAACCTTGCGGAGATCTCCTATGACAAGGATTGTGGATGGAACGTTGAATCGCCTTCACCAATTGGTTGCGGAGCAGGCTACCGGCGGCAACTGGGAGGCCTTTCTCAGGGACATGGACGAGGCGATTCGGGAAAAAGTTCGGCGCCCACCTGTGCCCGACGTTGACATGCTGGAATTCTTGCACACCTGCCGCCAGTTTATTGAGGGGGAGCTCGCAAGTTGGGTTTCGGGCTGGTCTGCTGCACGATGGCTCTGGTACCTCCGAAGGCTTCCAAGACACGTATTCGCGCGAGAGTTAAGCACCACCTATGGCTATGATTCTGCACTGGCAGAGGTTGTCAGCGCAGAGTCTCGTGCGCCCGATACAACTAAACGGCCTTCGGGAGCGATGCTAGCTTACGATATCAACGATTCAGTGGTCCGTCGCTTGGTGCGCTATTCTTACCGTATAAAGGCGCTCTCGCAGACGCACGTACTTATCCGGCTTGCAAATAAGGGGGTCAAGCTCGTTCACGACAAGTATGCGCTTCCCGAGGACAAAATGACCTCGGAGCAAAAGGAGGCAATTTCTTTGTACGATCGCCGAACAGCACTTGGTGGCCATCCGTTGGGCCGGGTTGGGACGATCGTAGCCTCAGAGGACTTAGGTGGCGATTATTCCACCTCTATTCTGGCAGTTGCTCTAAATGGCGCGCCTGACTGGGCACCTGCTCCTTTAGGACCGGTCACTGCTGAGCACGCGCAAGTAGAGGTCCTCATGAACTTCGTGCCGCGTCTAATTTCCCTGAATCAGCTTCAAAAACTGAACAGCGACCCCGCTTTGGCAGCAAAACAGAGGTGGACCCCGGACACCGCGTTGCTCCTGCTTCTGATGAGAAACGCAGTGTCCCTGCTTGTCAACTTGGATGCGGGCATACTCAATGTCTTACAATACGGCTATTTCGTTGTCGAAGACGCTATGTTTCACGCAATTATCCAGGCTCGGCTCGCAGAGTCCAGCGCGATGGTTCAGTCCGTGATTCCGGGAGCACAGATGCCGTCTTCATCAATTGAGTTCCTGGCCTCACTGGAGGCGCTACGCGGATCCAGTTGGCCGCTGCGCCATGGCCCGCCAATTCGTCGAGTGGACGGGTTGGTGATGGTAGACCTCCATGCCGCCACGTCGGCAACCAACTCCCTCTTTGAGTTTCCTCGGCGATTCCCTTTATCATCGGGAGAGGTGGACCCAAGTAACATCCGAGGTGAACATTTCGAGGACGCTGTGCAAAGGCTTATCGACTCGTCACCCTGGTGCCCACCAAGTGATTTGAAGGACCTTCGCGGTCGACATCTAATTTACGACAGAAAAAGAGTGACCGACGTTGATGCGATCGGCGCAAAAGGAGACCGTCTGCTGATGGTTTCATGCAAGAGCATGATCTATTCAGCTGAATACGACGCCGGAGAAGCAGCCGCTGTGCGAAATGTTGCTTCTACCATTGAGCAGGCATGGTCCCAATGGAAAGGTAAGAAAGCCTTCCTTGAAGCCCATCCGAAAGGTGATAACTATGATTTCACGGAGTACAAACGTATTGTCGGAGTGGTCTGTACTCCCAACGTCTTTTACGTTCCGCTCGGGCCTGCAACCGACTTGGTCGCTCCAGGGCTTATGGCCGTTAGCTCCTTTTCAGAACTGCGTACTTGGTTGACGCTTGGGGAATCGTAGGCTCTGCATTCAGTCTTTCTATACTATCGTCGCTCATGACTCGTGCTCCTGAAAGCCCGTACCAGTCACGGACTAAGAGATGTCAAACTCGGTGGCCTCAGCGGGAAACGTGTTCTTGGCTTCTCCCAGAGGTAAGCAGGAGCGGTACCAAGAAAGCACTTGACAGCGCGAGGGCACCATTTCCAACTTGACCAATTAGCGAAATAGTGTCGCGGCCGTGTGCGGTAGTCTCCCGGTCGGGAGCTAGGCAATTGGGAACGGTTGCTTTTTTCTCTTGCCGTCGATCAAACCCCTCGGGCGGGGGCGGTAGCGGACCGACAGGGACGCCGGTCCCTACCGGTTTTCTCCAAGCGCGGGCTGTCTAAGAGGTCAGGAATTGTGACAATCGGTATGGTTGGTTGACGGAGACACACAGCGCTTCACTCAGGTTCTTTCTCGAAAAAATGGCACTTCCGGACGAGCCGCTAGTGGCACCCGCCAGGTAATCGAACATCCCTTTCGAGAATTGCTCCTTCATCGCGCGGCCTGGAGCCAAGCGCACGTGCTTTGTGGTCATTCTCGTGAATCTCTAATGATGCCGGCGCATCTAACTTCTCAAAATTGCTCTTAGGGAGTGCAATTGATCGGAAGCAGAGGCAGCCAAGAAATTGATTTCAGTAGCCAAGCAGACAAGTAACAACCACCTATGGCCGCCAGGTTCGCCGGTTCCAACCGCGATCAACGGTTTCTGTTCCTGCGAGTGTGCGGAATGTCTGCCACATCTGCTCCTGTGAACAAACCTCGGAATTCAGCCACCGCTGTAAGTGAGAGGAAGGATACGATAATGAATCAGAGGGCACAGAATTACTTGAAACGAAGAGAAGCCTACCCGAAGAGACGGAAAGGCCCAAAACATTTGGAGCCCGGCATCGATCGGAGAAGCTTTCTCACAGGATTAACATTGGTTGCCGGGGGTGTACTGGCGCCTCCTTTGATACAGCAGGCCAAGGCAGAAACAGTGCCGAGTCAGGGGACCGCGCCGGCAGGAAGCGAGGCCGCGACCTTACCCGATTTCCGCTTCCCGCTAATCAAACAGCCTGCTCGGGAGCTGCCCGGCGGCTCTGCGCGTGAGGCCACCGCGCGGGAATTTCCCGTATCCAAGAGCATTGCAGGAGTACTCATGACCCTAAAACCCGGCGGGCTTCGCGAACTCCACTGGCACGCAAATGCTGCTGAATGGGCCTACGTGATCGAAGGCAATGTCCGGGTGACCATTGTGGATCCGCAGGGCCGCATAGAAATCGCGGACTTCGGACCCGGGGACATCTGGTATTTTCCGCGCGGCCACGCGCACTCAATTCAAGGGCTTGGCCTGGGACCGGGCGAAGCCAAGTTCCTGCTCGTCTTCGATAATGGCTACTTTTCGGAGTTCGCCACGTTCAGCCTCACAGATTGGCTTGCCCAGACTCCCAAGGAAATCGTGGCAAAGAACCTCAACGTCTCCGCTTCCGATCTCAAGGATCTTCCCACCAAAGAGGTTTACATAGCCGAGGGCCCACCTCCGCCGCCGCTGCCGGTGTCTCCCGTCTCAGGACCCGGAACGGTGCTCGTTTCGCCCCTGACTCACAAGTATTCGCTCGCCGCACAAAAGCCCTACAGGCGAGACTCCGACGGCGAGGTGCGTCTGGCTTCTGCCAAAGAGTTTCCCATTTCGACGACCATGACGGGAGCGTTAATCAATCTCGAACGCGGCGCACTCCGCGAGCTCCACTGGCACCCAAACGCGGATGAATGGCAATACATCCTTTCAGGCAAGATTCGCCTCACTATTTTTGCGTCTCACGGCCTTGCGAAGACCGTGGAATTGCAGCGCGGTGATATCGGTTTCGCACCCATGGGATACGGCCATGCTCTTGAAAACGTTGGCGACGGCCCCGCAGAACTCATCGTCGTTTTCAACAGCGGCGAGTACCAGGAAATAAGTCTCAGCACGGTCCTTGCCTCTCAACCGGCCTATCTCTTGGAAACCAACTTGCATTTGCCCAGGGCCGTTATCAACAAGCTGCCCAAAAGACAGGAATTCATTACATCCGGCCGCAAACGCGGGTAAGGGGATCAGCGAATGCCTACTCCGGTTTTTGAGCCGACGATTGCAATGCAGAGCGAAAAAGCACTTGACAGCGCGGCGGGCACCATTTACTATTTTACCAATTGACGAAATGGAGTCGCGGCCGCGCGGCTGCAAACTCCTGATTATCAGCCGGGCAATCGGCAACGGTTGCCCTTTTCTCTTGCCGGAGATCCGACCCCGTGCGAGTGGCCGGTCGGCCTCTGTAGGGGCAGGCATTGTGCCTGCCTTCGATCAGGACCCGAGGACGGTGGGCGTTCGGGGACCGGCAGAGCCTTCCCCGGACTCGATCCGGGGGACGCCGGTCGCTACCAGAGCGCATAGGCGTTAACTTAAAGGATCTCGGCATGTGATTTCAAATAGTTAACTTAAATGCATCCCGTCACCCCGGACTTGATCCGGGGTCCAGTCCCGCGTTGAACGCGGGATTGAAAAGACTGGATTCCCGCTTTCGCGGGAATGACGGACGAAAGAACTGGGCTGCTTAATTTAACGCCTATGTGCCAGAGCGGTGGAACCCCACAGCCGTGGGAGGCAGATCGGGCGGCGAAAAGACCAAAGGTGACGGAGAAGAAGTAATGCCTCCTGAAGAAAAGAATACCGGGGCCGGGGCCCGTATCAG
>JBMOME010000219.1:7431-8262 GCA_049323095.1 Thermodesulfobacteriota bacterium | reverse complement strand
GATGACGAAGGTGTATAGAAGTTTTTGGAGAGGGGTTCCGGGGAGAAACCTTTTTACAAAAAGGTTCTCCCCGTCTTCCTCAGGTCATTTACGGTAGTCGTAGACTCCTCGGCCTGATTTCCTGCCCAAGCGGCCGGCCTTGACTAGCTTGACGAGTAACGGCGCGGGGCGGTACTTATCTCCCAGTTCTCTGTGAAAGGTGTTCATGCAATCCAGCAGTATGTCCAGCCCGAACGCATCTGCGGCAGCCAGGGGCCCCAATGGAAACGCGAGCCCTCTGGTGCAGCTTCTATCGATTTCCTCCGGAGCCGCGAGATTCGCTTCCAGAGCGAAAAATGCTTCATTCACCAATGGTAGGTACAGTCGATTGATAACAAAACCTGGCGAGTCCGCTACCGTTACTGTCTCTTTCCCGCATTTCTGAAGGAATCCCGTGACCGCGACATGAGTGTCATCAGATGTTTCCGAGCCTCGCACGACTTCTACGAGCGGCGTGAGCGCTGCTGGAATAAGGAAATGTGTACCGATACATTTGCTGGGCCGGTTAGTCGCGGCCGCGATTTCCGTGACCCAAAGGGTCGAGGTATTGGTGGCCAGGACAGTTTGCTCAGGAGCCTCTCTATCCAGGCTTTCAAAGACTTGTCTCTTTGCCTGAATATCTTCGAAGACTGCTTCGATAACGAGATCCACGTCGCAAACGGCCTCATTCAGGTTCGTGCCGGCTGAAATGCTAGAGAGAATTGTTTCTTTCTCGCCAGGCTGGATTTTGCCTTTCTTTTCCTGTTGCTTCAAAAAGGTCTCGATACTCTCCAATCCTCGCTTTACCGCTTC
>JBMOME010000219.1:0-7421 GCA_049323095.1 Thermodesulfobacteriota bacterium | reverse complement strand
GAATCCACCATCGAGGTACTAAAGCCGGCCTTGGCACACACAATGCCGATCTGGCTACCCATAGTGCCCATGCCGATTACCGCTACTTTCTCGATCGTCACATTCCTCTCCTAAGAAAGCGAGGGGCGACCCTTCGGTTATTGCAGAAGATAAGGCTCGGTGCGGGTATATTTCGGAAGTCACGCCTCAGGCATACCGTCACCCCGGCGGAAGCCGGGGTCCAGGAAAGGCGAGACCGAAGAGTCTGGGTTCCTGCTTCCGCAGGAATGACGACAGAATTCACCCTCTCATGGGCTGTCGGCTCGGGTCCATGGCGGCGCACGGACCCTTGGCGGCATACCCGAATGGATATTGCCCCGATTTCAATCAGTAGTCCAGGTTCACGACGTTAAGCGCATTTGTTTCGATGAATTCCCGTCTGGGCTCGACCTGATCCCCCATGAGGGTAGAAAAGATTTTCTCCGCTTCTGCCGCGTCTTCGATGTTCACCTGGAGCAACTTGCGGCCTTCCGGGTTCATGGTGGTGTCCCAAAGTTGTTCCGCATTCATTTCCCCTAGACCTTTATATCTCTGAATGCTCAGCTTCTTGCGGCCCTGAGTTATGACGAGGTTCACCAGGTCCGAGAAACTAGAAACCGAGGTTTTGCTCTCGTCGATCAGAACCTCCAGAGGTGGTTGGCCCAGGAGCTTCACCTTCTGGCTAATAGAGCAGAGTTCCGCGAACGCGGATGATTCGATCAAGTCTGAGTCTATAATGGTTCTTCTGATCAGGCCGTTCCTGTGCGATCGAACTTCAACATAATATGTTGACTTCTCTTCATCCTTTTTCACCTCGATCCGCAGCGGCCCGATCTGAGGCACGGCTTCTTGTATCTTTCCCGCCACGACTTCCGCTATTTCCCGTGTTCGGGCTTCATCCGCAAGAACCTCGCGGGACATCTCTTCTTCCATGAACCCCTTGAGCACTACTTTGTCCATGTTCTTGCGCTCAAAGACATCGAGGATCTTCTCACGCCGCAGGAGGCTCTTGATCAGATTGAGCAGCGTCGTTCCTTCGACGAAAGCGCCGTTGTGCGCTACTCTGAGATTCTCGAGCCCCAGGTTCAAGACGATATCATCCAGCTCATTCTCATCTTTCACATAGAGCTCTTCCCGGCCCTTCTTCACTTTGAAGAGCGGCGGCTGAGCAAAATAGAGGTATCCGCGATTGATTACCTCCTGCATTTGGCGGAAAAAGAATGTAAGCAACAATGTCCGGATGTGTGATCCATCCACGTCCGCATCGGTCATGATAATGACCTTGTGATAGCGGATTTTGGATATATCGAACTCCTCTTCGCCGATACCGGTGCCCAGAGCGGTGATAAGCGCTCGTATTTCCTGACTCTGCACGATCTTATCGAACCGCGCTTTCTCAACATTCAGGATCTTTCCTTTGAGCGGAAGTATTGCCTGCGTACGACGATCACGACCCTGCTTGGCCGAACCTCCGGCTGATTCTCCCTCTACAATGAACAATTCGGCCTGTTCCGGATCTCTTTCCTGACAGTCGGCCAGTTTCCCCGGCAAACTGCTGAATTCCAGGGCGCTCTTTCGTCTAGTCAGTTCTCTGGCTTTCCGAGCCGCTTCACGCGCCCTACCTGCTTCCAGGGCCTTGTGAACCACCCATTTCGCGATCTGTGGGTTCTCTTCTAAATACTCGGAGAGTTTCTCGTTGATCAGTTGCTCGACGATTCCTCGGATTTCCAAATTTCCCAGCTTGGATTTCGTCTGGCTGTCAAACTGAGGATTCAACATTCTCACGCTCAATACGGCTGTCAGGCCCTCTCGCAGATCATCGCCGGTGATGTTGACCTGCGCCTTACCGTTCTTTAGAAGCCCTTGAGCACTCGCGTAGGCATTGATCGTGCGCGTGAGCGCAGCCCGGAAGCCTGATAGATGCGTTCCACCTTCAAACGTGTTGATGTTGTTACAATAAGTGAATACTGTCTCCGAATAGCCGTCATTGTACTGAATGGCGCATTCCACTACGTTGTCGTCTTTTTCGCCGTACATGTAGATCGGCTTGCCTTCGGCCGTCTTCTTGGCACGGTTGAGGTGTTCCACAAAAGAAACAATGCCGCCGTCGTACTGAAAGGTAACAGGCCCTTTCTCCGAGCGTTCGTCCTCAAAACTGATCCGGAGGCCCTTGTTGAGAAATGCAAGTTCCCGCAGTCGAGCCGCAATGGTTTCATGACTGAAGTCGATTGTGCTGAAGACCTGTTCGTCAGGCCGGAACGTGATCCTGGTGCCGGTCCTCTTCGTGGAGCCGATGACTTCGAGCTCCGTTTCCTTGTGCCCTCGACGATACGTCTGGCTATAGACTTTACCGTCACGCCGGATCTCCAGTTTGAGGTATTCCGAGAGCGCATTTACGACCGATACACCAACACCATGCAAACCGCCGGAGACCTTGTACGATTTGCTATCAAACTTGCCTCCCGCATGCAGCATGGTCATGACCACTTCCGCAGCGGGAATATGCTCACTCGGGTGTATGTCTGTCGGAATGCCTCGTCCGTTATCGTCCACCGTGACGGAGCAATCCAGGTGCATAGTGACTGATATGGCGTCGCAGTATCCCGCAAGGGCTTCATCAACCGAATTGTCTACAACTTCCCACACGAGTTGATGAAGGCCCTCGGAGCCGGTGTTCCCTATGTACATGCCGGGAGTATTCCTGACAGCCTGAAGGCCCTCAAGTACTCGAATATGTTCCGCGCCGTAGCTACGATCCTCTTCCACTGTACAGATACCCCTTAAGAATCGAGAAATTATCTCGGACTATAATTTGTTACTTACGCATCGGCATGACGAGATTGAAGTAATCTTTGACCGGGTGGGGTCGAATGATGACGGGTGCACCTTCTTTGATGTATTCTATGGATATTGTTTCCGTGTCAACAACGCCAAGCGATTCTATGAGATAAGCAACATTGATGATGATGGAGAACTCTTCATCCTTATAGTCCACTTCCACCACATCCCGAGCCGCGCCCAGGTCTTGGTGACTCGCGGTGAGCTCCATCCGTCCAGGGCCCACACTCATATTTATGCCTCTATTTCGGTCACTTGTCAATATAGCGACTCTTTTGAGCGCTTGCAGCAATCTCATGCGATCTGTTGTAAGGATCTTGTCTCCACTCTTGGGAATGACTTTCGTATAATCAGGATACTCGCCGTCAATGAGCCGTAATGTCATGGTAAATCGGTCGGTCCGGACGACAAGATTCTTCTCCTCGAATCCCAGCAAGATCTCACCCTGAACGTTTTCCAGGATCCGCCTCAGTTCATTCAGGCTCTTTTTGGGCACCAGGACGCTGGATTCCAAACAAAGGCCCAGTTCCCCGTCCATGAGCGCCAAACGATGACCGTCAGTGGCTACAAGCCGATTCTTGTCTTTGCGCCACTCAAACAGTATCCCGTTGAGGTTGAATCTCGATTCATCGCTGGATGACGCAAAGCTGGTCTTCTCTATCATATCGATCAGCTTTTCCGCTTCAACCGCGACAGGCTTGATCTGCTCAAACGCGGACCATGCAGGGTAGTCCGCGGGATCCATGCCGGCCAACTCGAACATGCTCTCGCCCGCGATGATCTTTATTCGGCCTTCACCGATGGATTGAATGGTAACGAGGCCGCCAGGTAATTCTCTAACGATCTCAAGAACCTTTCTCGATGGGAGCGTCACACGGCCGGTTTCTTTGACATCACCCTCGTGAATAGTCTGAAGGCCCACCTCAAGATCGGTAGCGGTGAGCGTAATCCGCGCCTCTCCGGCATCCAATAACACATGGGACAAGATCGGCAACGGCGAGCGTTTCTCTGCGATGGGTACGGTCTTGGAGAGTCCATCAAAGAATACGTCTCTCTGTATTTCGAAAAGCATTAACGTCTCCTGACTATTCTTTTATTTAAGAATTAAAAACGCGCGAAGTAGAAGGATCTGTGGATTCGTGGAAAAGTGACTCAAGATCGGTCCTGCCGCGGGTCTCTTCTGTTGAATGTCCGTGGACAACCGCTCCCAGCGCGCGTGGATAACGCTTGATGCGCGAGTTATCACGAACCCATAAACAGCTTTTCCACATGATACTCACCGGCGGAGATCCATCTTCAATCCATCGACAAGATTCTTGAGAGAATTGTCCTTTTCCAGCAGCTTTTCGATTTTCCTGGTAGCGTAGATCACCGTAGAATGATCCTTCCCTCCAAACGCGCCTCCTATCTCAGGATAAGAGAGTTCCGTAAGCTCCCTGCCCAGGTACATGGCAACCTGTCGGGGTAGGGCATAGAGTTTATGCTTCTTCTTCGACTTCACATCCGAGACCTTCACATTAAAGGTCTTTGCTACCTGACCTATGATCTCGTCCATGCTGATCTTGCGGTCGCGGCGGGGATAGATGTCCGCAATTGCCGTCTGGGCCAACTCCTTCGTGATCGGGAGACCTTGAAGAGTACTCATAGCGATCACCCGTATCAGGCACCCCACGAGCTCCCGAATATTAGACCTCGCGTGTTCAGCAAGGAAATATGCCACATCGTCAGGGAGATACACGGAATCGTCAAAAGCCTTCTTCTTGAGAATTGCGACGCGAGTCTCCAGATCGGGGATCTCCATGTTCGCGATAAGGCCCCACCCGAAACGGGATCGGAGACGGTGCTCGATGTCGGGTATCTCGTTTGGCGGCCGGTCGGAAGTAATGACGATCTGTTTGCCGTTTTCACAAATACTGTTGAAGGTGTGGAAAAACTCTTCCTGTGTTCGCTCCTTGCCGCCAATGAATTGGATGTCATCTATGAGGAGCAGATCCACATTGCGGTATTTCTCCCTGAAGTCACCCATCCGGTCGAAGCGGATCGCGTTGATCATCTCGTTCATGAACTCTTCCGAGGTGGCAAACGAGATCTTTTTGCTCTTGTCGGCCGCAAGCACGCTATATCCGATGGCGCTCATCAGGTGAGTCTTGCCAAGACCTGTGCCCGCGTACAGAAACAACGGATTATAGTTGCCGCCAAGGTGCTCGCTCACCGCCCTGGCAGCGGCATGGGCAAACTGATTGCATGAGCCGACC
Source organism: Thermodesulfobacteriota bacterium (assembly GCA_049323095.1). GTDB lineage: Bacteria > Desulfobacterota > Desulfomonilia > Desulfomonilales > Desulfomonilaceae > VGSG01. The sequence goes on along the minus strand of JBMOME010000219.1, from coordinate 2,310 downwards.
ACGAAACTGTTGAAGGTATACCGCGGGTTAAGATTCTTTTTGAGCGCGAATTCTTCAGTTAGGCTGAGGCGCACTGAGCCGCTCCCCGGAACGGAGCCGGAGACTTGAGGTTGGCCTTCCTGGTGGTGGCCGAAGTCGTTACGCGACTCGAACTCGATTTTTAGGTGTGTTCCCGCTAGCTCAACGATTGACTGATGAATAAGGTTGAGATAATTGTCCTTAATCCAAGAAATAAAAAAGTTGTTTGGCACTGACAGAAGGATGCGGCCGTCAGAAATGTCCTCACAACATATGGGCTTCAACCAGGTGACAAGTGTATGCTCGTTCACCCGGGTACTGAGCACATTCATGCATTGGGACCACAGGTCTTTCATTGCGAAAAAAGTCTAATTGTTTTAATAGGATATATTTTCGACAGCCTAGCACGGAGGGGTACCTTTTTCAAGAGAAATCTTCCGTGTACCCCAGGAGCGCGAGGAGGCGTTCCAACTCTTCTCTGGAATGAAAATGTATCTCTAACCGGCCGGACTCATTAGCATTTTCTCTGACGACCACTTTCGTGGAGAGGAGTCGGGAAAGCCCCTTTTCCAGCCCTGAGACATGGGGTCGGTCCGTAACATCCTTTGTCTTATGATGTTGCTCTTTTTGCTTAAAATTCTGAACAATTTTTTCAAGTTCTCTCACCGAAAGCCGCCGCCGCACCGTCTGCCGAGATAGGCGAAGCTGCGTGCTCACGCTCTCCACTGAGAGAAGCGTGCGAGCGTGGCCCATGGAGAGCACATTCTTCCTGACATCTTCTTTGATGGGGTCCGGGAGCTTGAGCAATCTCACGTAGTTGGTGATGTTCGATCGATCCTTGCCGATACGTTTGGCTAACGCTTCATGGGTATAAGAGAACCGGCTGATCAACGTCTCATACGCTTCTGCCGTATCGAGGGGATTGAGGTCTTCCCGCTGGAGATTCTCGATCAGCGCTGTTTCGAGTGCTTCGGAATCCGAGACGTTTCGAATAATCACCGGGACGGTGCTGTAACCTGCCATACGCGCGGCGCGCCAGCGGCGTTCTCCTGCCACGATCTCGTAGGAACCGGTCTGCGTGGGACGTACGATCAGAGGCTGAATAACCCCCATTTCCCTAATCGACTCGCTCAATTCCGTGAGTGCCTGTTCATCGAACGAAGAGCGAGGTTGAAAAGGGTTGGGTATCAGGTGATCCACCGGGAGAAAGACGTGCCCTGCGTCACTCCGGGGGGACTCGGCCGGCTCGTTCAGTGGTATGAGCGCATCCAGGCCCAGACCCAGTGCAGTTCGTCTAGTTCCCGTTTCCGTTGCCTTCGGCATCGAGTATCTCCTTCGAGAGCGCGAGATAGCTCTCCGAACCTTTGGAGGTGATATCGTACAGGATTACCGGTTTTCCAAAACTTGGCGATTCCGAGAGCCTCACGTTACGCGGGATGACGCTTCTGAAAACCAGAGCGGAGAAATGCTTTCGCACATCATCAACAACCTGATGACAAAGGTTATTTCGGGGATCGAACATGGTCAGTAAAAAACCTTTGATCTTAAGCTCCGGATTGAATGCGGACTGAATCCGACGAATCGTCTGCAAGAGATAGCCCACCCCCTCCAGAGCGTAGTACTCGCATTGAATAGGGATTAGTACCGAGTCTGAAGCCACCAACGCATTGAGAGTGAGAAAACCGAGTGACGGGGGGCAATCAATGAATACATAATCGTACAAGCCCCTGATCTTTTCCACGATGGAGGCCAGCATCCGTTCACGGGCATCAAGGCTGATGAATTCAACCTCAGCGCCGATCAAATCCTGGGTAGAGGGCAGAATCTGAAGAAATTCCAACGCGGTAGGCCGGGCCACCCGGTGAAATACTTCACGGGAAAGGAGCACATCGTACACGGACGGCTCCCCGCGATTGAGTCGAATTCCCAGCCCGCTGGAGGCATTGGCCTGCGGATCCATGTCGATCAGGAGGGATCGCTTCTCCGCCAAAGCCATGCAGGAGGCCAAGTTTACCGAGGTGGTGGTCTTGCCCACCCCACCCTTCTGGTTGCATATGCAAATAACGTGTCCCATTCTTGAGAACCCACAACATATAGTATCGGGGTTTTCCCGGGCACCCTCATATCACAAAAGTAAGCCGATACCAACGCAATTTGTTGAAAATGGGTAACCCCTCAGTTATTCGCGGCTGGAGACAGTTCACCGTAGAACCGGTCTTTCTGGTAGGGTGGAGATTGTTGGGAGGCGCTGGGAGTAGAAGTGTTTTTGTCAGGCCCTTCTCTTGGGAATAG
>JBMOME010000218.1:0-8278 GCA_049323095.1 Thermodesulfobacteriota bacterium | reverse complement strand
CCCCGCCTCACGGCGACGCAGTTACAGTCGGTTACAGGCTGTAGCGTAAGCCTGGAGAGGACTTCCACCTCTCTGTTTGAGTACGCTCACAGGCGCACTAGGGGCAGGCCTTGTGCCTGCCCTTGGCAAGATCATCCCAAATTGGGCAGGCACAAGGCCTGCCCCTACACAGGAATTCCGCCAGTCTTCAGTCTCACGTAATTAAATCGTTACAAGCGCATCCGATTTACCCTTGAATGAGAAGGTGCTATTGTAATAAGTTGCTTAGCTTGGCCAAGGTCCTACCTTGGGTGCCCCGCCCCAGGCACGGACTTACGGCCCATTGTTACTCGAAAGGCATTTGAAATCATTATGAATAAACCAATGAAAGTTTTGCTTACGGGAGGTACTGGATTTTTGGGCGAATATCTTCTCGCCGACCTCCTGGAAAGAGGACATATAGTCTGGGCGCTCTATCGAAGCGAATCACGAAAGCTTGACACGATCAGGTTCCTGAGCAGTCTCGGGCTCCCAAGGAGCGCGGACAGCCTCCACTGGTTCAAGGGCGAGCTCCTTGAGGCCGACCAGAAGTGGGATGAATGGCGTCGCGAATACGAGGGCCTGGATGAGGTGGACAATCTCCTCCACAGCGCGGCTTCCACTCGGCATTACATGGATGAGAACGGCGAGCCCCTTAAGACCAACGTGGGCAGCGCCAAAGTGCTCAAAGGGCTGGTGGAGCTTCATCCCATGAACGTCCACTTGGTCAGCACCGCGTACGTCTGCGGATTCGTACCCAATGAGCGGGTCTATGAGAAGCACAATCCTCGGGGCGATTTCGTCAACGTATACGAAGAGAGCAAGTGGGAAGCAGAACAAATCTGGAAGGATCAAGCCACGGTGCTACGACCCAGCATCATCGTGGGGCATTCGGAAACGGGGCGGTGCACGTCCTTCACCGGGTGGTATTACTTGTTCCAGGCGGTCCACCTGCTGGACAGGCTTTCCAGGGAAGCGGCCGACTACGACCGACACAACCTTAATATCAATGTTCCCGCGAGTCCTGTGGGTGTAGCCAACATCATCCCGGTCGACTATGTGTCAAAAGCCGCGGTTCGTATTATTGAAAATCCCAGTAACCACAGGAAAGTATTCCATCTCACTCATCCTGATCCGCCCACGCACCAGGCGACCCTCGACCTCATATGCAAGAAGTTCGACATCGGCGGGATCAACTTTGCGGGCGAAGGTGCGCCGTTTACACAGCCTCGAAACAGGATTGAGCGAATGGTCTGGCGGCAGATGCAGACCATTCTTTTCTACTTTTCCAATAACCCGATTTTCGACCGCACCAACACGGACCGGGCCGTGACCGACTACCCGGTTCCTGCCATGAGCGACGAAGTCATCCACCGCGTCATCGATTACGCCATAGAAAAAGACTGGGGCCAGGAAAGAGCCTGAAGGGGTCATCGAGACGGTTATCGATACCACTTCCACTGACGGTCCTCAGACGGGACCCCCATGCTCGGCTTGGATTCACCCTCTGTCCCTTGACTTGTCGAGGGCTCTCTGTCTTTTGCTGGGGAGCCCGAATCAGGCTTGGAGGCCGGCAACCGGCCCTCGAGCTCAGCCTGCTCTCTGGCTCTACGCCCCACAGTGGGGACACCCCAAAAGGCGCCCTCTCCACCTGTCTTCGCAGAGGTCTCGCTTGGGCGCTCTGATGTGACCTCCGCCCCGGCCTTGGGCGCAGAGCTTGGCTTGGCAGCCGCGGGCTTTGAGGCCGGTTCGCGCCTGTCTTCCTTGGCTCGCTGAGGTTCGGCCGCGGGTTTGATTTTTCCAGGAGTCACAGTGTCCATAGGAGTCGCTTCGGCAACCAGGCGGATCTTCTCGCTCTCGAATGTTTTCCCCTGCGCTGCTTCGGGGATGGTCAAGACCATCGCCTCGTTTTTGTACCCCTTCTTCTCGAATTCCAGCGCGTGGGGCACCTGCACTTGCATGGCCCGCACGACCATCCTACCGTCACGTCCTGTGGTTCCCAAGTAACGACCGTCCAGCTTCACCGTTACCTGATCCGGATCGGTCAGGATTTCCAACGTGGCACGCGCGGGTTCGAGCTTCACGCTTCTCTTCGTCTGGAGGTTTTCCGGCGAGAAGGTAACGGGTGCCAGACTTGCCTCTTGCCAACCCTTCTTCTTGACCTTCACGGATACCGGTTTGTCGATGGGAAGATCTTCAAGTCGGAAGATCCCGAGCTTGTCGGTTTCACCTGCCGGCTTGCCTGCAACGTATATTTCCGCAGGCGCGGGATCCACAATCAACTCGAGCAAGCCACGGGCAGGCGCGAGTTTCACGCGGGCGCCCTTCACATGCAGCTTGTCCGGTGTGATGACGATCGGGCCGACACTTGCTTCGAGCCAGCCCTTCTTCTTGACCTTAATGGGCAACTCCTGTCCGATGGGAAGATCGCCCAGCACGAAGGAACCATCCTTCTTTGACTTCCCTGCCAACTTGTCGCCCAGGTACACCTCTGCGTCAGGTGGGTCGGTTAAGAGCTCCAGAGTTCCCGCGGCACGTTTGAGCTCTACCTTCTTCCCGGAAATGTGAGGCTTGTCCGGAGAGAGCGTGATGGGTTCAAGACTTGCTTCGAGCCAGCCCTCCTTCTTCACCTTGATGGAAAGCTTCTTTCCGAAAGGAAGCTCATTCAGAGCCAAGCTCCCTTGCCGGTCTGTCCGGCCTACGGGCTTGCCGTCCAGGAAGATCTCCGAGGCCGGTGGATCGGTAATAAGGGTGATCGATCCGAGAATTTGCTTGAGCTTCACCCTTTGCCCGCTCACTTGCGGCCGGTCTTGCGGGATCGTGATCGGACCGATGCTCGCCTCCTGCCAGCCTTGTTTCTTCACGGTTACGGAGAGCTGCTCTCCTAATGGAAGGTTTTCCAGCCGGATCGAGCCGGTGCGGTCAGTGGTCCCAACCAGCCGATTCTCAACGAAAACTTCCGCTCCAGGCGGGTCGGAAATTAGTTCCAGAACACCTCCCGCGGGCTGCAATTTCACAAATTGCCCGGTAACATGAAGCGCATCCCGCGAGAAAGTAACAGGGGCTATGCTCGCTTCTCTCCACCCCTTTTTCATTATCTTGATTGGAAGCGGCCTGCCCATAGGCAAGTGCTTCACCACCAGGGAGCCATCCGCCTCGGTCTGCCCCACCAACCTTCCACTCACGTAAACTTCGGCACCCGGGGGATCGGTCAAGATTTCCAGCACCGTCGGCGGACGTGAAGCAAAACTGGCGGATACCGACAGCGGAAACACTCCCTCTACGGAACCTGTGAACTGGGGATGCTGAGCGCCGCCGGTCGCGGCCCTCGTCCGGTCGTACACAAAGTCGTACGCCTCTTTTACGCTGATGACTCCATCGCCGTCCTTGTCAGCCGCGCCCTTTAAACCCTCGATAAGGAAATGCGTGAAAACGCCATTGTCCATGCGGCTGCCTTCAAGAGAATACTCATCGGGCCTGCTGGAAGTGATGATCACTCTTCCTGAAGAAGACGTGAAATCCCGGAGGAACAACTTCAGCGGTATTACCGAGCTCCTCGCCTGCCAGTCAGTGAATCCCCCGGAGTGACACGCATCCGCGATCATCACCACGCGCGGGCAATCGAGGCTACGAAGGAAGCGCAAGCCCGTCATGTTAAGGGCAGTTGCTTCCAGATATTCCGGATCCGCATCATAGGTAAGGAAGAAGAACTCTCCGGGGCGCTTGGGATCCACCGCGCCATGACCGCTGAAAAACAATACAATCGTGTCATCTTTGCCGGCTTGGCGCAGCTCGTAGAAGAGGTACTTCTCAAGCTCGGTCTTGCCGGCATTTTCATTTGTTCGCAGGAAGACGCGAGTCTTTCGAAACAATTGTTCTTGGGTTTCTATGAACTTGGCAAAGTCCGTCGCATCCTTGGCCGCGAGTTTCAAGGACGGGATCTTGGGATTCTTGTACTTGGAGAGGCCGACGATAACAGCATAAAGATCTCCCGTGGGGAGCGACGGGACTCCCGTTGGAGCAACTTCCATTGACTGTTTGGTAACTGCAGTCGTCCGATCCGGATCCGCGGCCAGGACGATAACAGGATGCAAATACACGATCGACGTGAAGAGCGCCACGACCGCTATGCACAGTAAACCGGCCTTCACGTACAATGCGAGAGGGCTACCAATGCCTCTTTTCTTCGCGATGAGCTTGGACATTGCTATGCCCTCCTCACCCGGTTCTTTTCATTCATCCAATCTTTGCTTGCCCGTGCCTTACGAAGTCATCCACCGCGTCATTGATTACGCCATAGAAAAAGACTGGGGCCAGACTCGCGCGTGAAGCATCACCTCAAGGTGTTACTGACCTTGGAGGTCCTTCTGGGTCCTGCCTCTGCTCCCCCAGCCCGGAAGCCCGCCCCAGCCGCCCCCTCCTTGCAACGCCTCCCTCGTGGAGCCGCCATATGAATCGGACGAGGTCTCGCTCTTGGCCTCTGAGGGCTTATCTGCATCCGCCTGCGAGGCAGAGCTCGACTTGACCGCCGACGACTTTGAGACCGCTTCGCGGCTGTCTTCCTTGGCGCGCTCGGGCGCGGGGCTGGGTTTGGCTACCTGCGTTTCACGGGTCAGGACCACCTTTCCGCCAAACTCATAGATGCGTCCTTCATTTCCAGGAGGGACCATCATTGAAATCGCTTTTGTCCTGAAGCCGTGCTTTTCAAATTCCACCTGGATAGGAACAGCCACCTTGACTTCGTTGATGGTCAGAGATCCCTTCTTGTCCGTTGTTCCGGCTGCTTCCCCGTTCACCTTGACGGTGACCTCACCCGGCTCCGTGCTTACTTGCAGAGACGCTATGGCAGCCTGGAGTCTGATCAGTCCGCTCTTAATCTGGGGCTGATTGCCGGTAAAATAAAACGGTCCCACCACCCTTTCCAGCCAACCGTCTTTTCGCAGTGTCACAGCGATAGCTGTCTCCATAGGCAAGTACTTGATATGCAGATGCCCGTCTTCGGCTGAGCGTCCAACGAACCTGTTGTCAACGTAGACATTGACTCCGCCCGGATCTGTCTGTAGTTCCAGAATCGTGGCTGTTCTGGGCACGTAACCAGTGCTCACAGGCGGCCTCTTATCAAGACTTGCCACTGCTGCAAGAGGAAAGAGACCTTCCACGGTCCCTTCAAACTGCGGATGCTGTGCGCCTTTCGTCACATCCTTGGTACGAGAGTAAACATAGTTGTACGCTTCGTTGATCGTGACAATTCCGTCAGAGTCCTGGTCTCCTTTACCCTTCAAGGCTTCGATGAAAAAATGAGTGAAGACCCCATTTGAGAGATCAGGCATCTCCAGCGAGGACTGGTCAGGCCGGCTCGAGCTTATGACCACTTTCCCCGATGACGCGGTGAAATCCCGTACGAAGTTCCTGTAATTTACGAGAGCTTTGGTCCTCTCTTTAGAGAACCCTCCCGCGTGACACGAGTCCGCGATCAGCACCACACGAGGACAATCCAGCCCCTTCAAGAACCGAAGCCCGGACATATTCAGACTGGTGGCTTCCAGGAATTCGGGGTCGGCTTCATGAGACAGAAAGAAGAACTCGTCCGGCCGGTAAGGGTCTGCAGCGCCATGGCCGCTCAAGAAGATAAGTATGGTGTCGTTCTTGCCGGCCTTGCGCATCTGATAATAGAGGTACTTCTCAAGCTCCGATCTTGTAGCCTGTTCGTCCAGCAGTACCTTCACGTTGGTCTTTTTGAAGAGGTGCTTCTGAGCCTTCAGGAGTGCCGCAAAGTCCTTTGCATCCTTGGCCGGGAAGTTCAACGCAGGAATAGAGGAGTTCTTGTATTTCCCAATGCCCACAAAGAGCGCATACAGCTCTCCTGGAGCATGGCCCGGAATAGCAATGAAATCCTGTTCGCCCTGGACCTTCTGGCTCGCAAAGACACCCTGGCAGGTGGATAAAACGAGCAAGGCCACCAGGATGTTCAGCACCGACCCATAGGCCCCAGCGACCGCGCCAGGATTACCATTACCCCGGGAAACGGACCTCAACTGGGCCATCTGGATGCCCCCCTTTAGCTGGTCTCCCGTTGATCGGGCAGGTCTAGGCTTCGAATCTGTATTCAACGGGCAGGAAGCTTGTGAGCACGAGGAAGAACGAATTCAGGTCGAGAATGCGGAACCGGCGAGCTCCCCACCGAAAGACCGAGAGCCTCAAAGAACCACGGTTAAGTCTAATTATAGAGTACTCTGACAGGATTTATTCTGTCAAGTACAATGCTTATTACTCAGCAAGTCGCACAATCAGGGCCGTCGCTTCTCCATGAACACAGTTACCACTCTTGGTGACATCCTCTCCTTCCGGAATGTTCGATATCCAAGGTTCTCGTACAGACGGATGTTGCCTTTGCTCTTCTCACCCGTAAACAATTCAAACCGAAGAGCGGACGGAAACCTTTCTTCTATTGCCGACATCAACTGAGTCCCAATTCCTTTCCGTCGATATTCAGGATGGACGATCAACCGACCGATGGAACAGGTTCCACCATCGATTGCCGCCCTAACAGACCCGACAATCATTCCTGAGCAATGTGTTTTCAGAAAAGTTTTCTGAGAAAATTCAGCCTCAATTTCAGTGAGAGTTTGAGTGAGCGGGGGAATGGACCAATCGTCGTAAAGGATGGCTTCGCTTTGATACGCCAGTTTTTGTAGTGCGAGAATCTCCGCAGCATCGGTCACGTTTGCCTGCACGATTTCAACATGCATAACCGCTGCTCCCCCGGCCACTTCTTCCAAAGCGCAGAGGCATAGGTCTTGCGACCACTTCTAAGCTATTTCCACAAGGCCCTGTGGGTGGGCTTCCAGCACTTCGCCGATCTCTGCAACGATTTCCACGCCTTCTTGTTCGAGGGCGTCCCTCAGTTCTTTCGATCGAGCCGCGGGGATCCCCAGTATAAGCCCTCCCGATGTCTGCGGGTCGAACATCACATCGATCATTTCCGGGGAAAGAGTTCCTTGGAGTGAAACCCACGTAGAAAAGAATTTCCTGTTTGAGTGGGCGCCGCCGGGGACCAATCCGGTCGAGGCCGCATCCAGCGCTCCCTCAAGGAGAGGAACAGTTGCCGAGTCGAGTCTCACCCGACAAGAGGACGCTCGGGCCATTTCTACCAGATGGCCTACAAGACCGAATCCGGTGACATCCGTGCAAGACTTCACGCCGAACCGAACAGCCACCTCTGCCGCTCGACGATTCAAGGTGCACATCGATAGGACCATCGCTTCGAGTGCTTGAGGGCTCGCCATTGACGCCTTAAGCGCTGTGGCAATCAGGCCGGTCCCCACAGCCTTGGTTAGGATAAGCCGGTCTCCGGGTTGCAGACTGGAGTTCCTCATGAGCTGATCCGGATGAACGAGCCCCGCGACCGAAAGTCCATATTTGGGCTCGGCATCGTCCACACTGTGCCCGCCCACCAGAGCCACTCCCGCCTCTGTGAGCGTTTCCAGGCCGCCGGCAAGAATCTCTCGAAGCAGCTCAAGGCCGAGCTTCTTCACCGGAAAGCAGACCACGTTCATCGCAGTGACAGGGCGGCCGCCCATGGCGTACACATCGCTGAGCGCATTGGCTGCCGCAACCTTGCCGAAGATCCGCGGATCATCCACGATCGGCGTGAAGAAGTCTACCGTCTGAATGAGCGCAGTACGATCGTCCAGGAGGTACACTCCCGCGTCTTCCGACCCACGAATCCCCGCAAGGACCCGCGGATTGTCCGGAATGGTCATGCCGCACAGCGCCTGGTCCAGGTCCCCTGGACCCATCTTTGCGGCTCAACCGGAAGTCTTGGAGAGGCTCGTGAGCCTTACCTTTTCAGGAGCCATGCGATGTCCCTTCCTCGATATAGTGAGTTAACAAGTAGCGGTTCATGACTCTGCCACAGAGGCGCTCATTACCGCGGCCTATCGGCTACATCGACTTTATCTATATTATGATTTCCAGGGATTATGTCAACCGAGATAGTCAGCCGATAGGCATACCGTGGGAGGCTGACCTGCGTTATGAAAATTCACAGCAGGTTAAGGGCGCACGGCCGAGGCTGTCTCAAAACTACGATCCCAATCAAAGTCGTGCCACGACTAATGAAGAAGGTCTCAGCTGGGATAGGGGTAGGAACAGCCAGTTTCCCGGCCGCTCCCCCCTCCGAACCGGACGTGCGGATCTCCCGCATACGGCTCTCCAGTCGGTGGGTCACCCCAGAGGGGACTGACTAACCACAGGAGGG
>JBMOME010000217.1:0-8337 GCA_049323095.1 Thermodesulfobacteriota bacterium | reverse complement strand
AGTCTTTCATCACAACCTCCCAGAATTGAAAACTTGGTGTGTTCTGGGAGGTTGCCTCCTACTACCTCACACGGTCAAACCCTGGGGAGTCACCCCGGCAAAGCCGGGGGCTTACCATTGTTTTGGTCATAAGCTGGGCCGATGCTAAGATCCATCCAAAAGTGAAGTACGTAGGAAACTTGGATTATAACGGTGCTGACTCTTTGCAATACGTGGTGATAGATCTGTCAGGCTCTGAGGGCGTGGCTCCCGCCGATGCAGGAACGGTCGGCATTACCGTCAATGCTGTGAATGATGCACCCGTCAACGTTGTGCCCGGACCTCAGACAGTCAACGAGGACACTGCACTCGTCTTCAGTTCAGGCAACAACAACTTGATCGCCGTTTCTGATGTCGATGCGGGCACAAATCCTGTCGAAGTGCATCTAACAGCCCGTAAGGGTACTCTCACTCTCGCAGGGACCGCGGGCCTGACTTTCGACAAAGGGAACGGCACTGCTGATTCGGAAATGACCTTCACCGGGAATATTACCGACATCAATGCAGCTCTAAATGGAATGAGTTTCATGCCTGACCTGAATTACAGAGGGGCTGCCCGCGTGAAGATCGTGACCAACGACCAGGGAGAAATCGGTTCTGGATGTGTAAAGTCGGACCATGACATGGTGGAAATAACCGTGAACGCAATTAACGACACCCCGTTGAATTCGGTGCCTAGTTCACAAACCGTCTACGTAGATGACGTTCTCATTTTCAAAACGGCTTCGGGAAACAGAATCTCCATTTTCGACGTCGATGCCGGACGCAGCGAAGTTCAAGTCACTTTGACAGCGACCAACGGAGCTCTGACCCTGTCTCGATTCCACGGTTTGACGTTCATCGACGGAGACGGAAGAGCGGATTCCACAATGACTTTCAGTGGCAAGGTCAAGCTGGTCAATGCAGCCCTCAATGGCTTGAAATTTGACCCGATTCTCTCCGGATCGGCCGGCATCACGATCATCACAAATGACCTCGGTGCATCCGGTCTGGGGGGACCGCTCGCAGATGAGGACACAGTGAATATAACGGTTTTGAATACATGAGGGGCGGACCAAAACCGAGCAAACGCCTCCATGTCTCGAATCCGATCAATCGCCGACCGCACGGAAGTGCCCGGCTCCTAGTGAATCCTCAAGCAGACTTCATCATCTACTTCGACCTGGTCTCCACGAGCCCTGATCACTGAGGCAACGTGCTGCTCAGAGTGGTCTTCCGTCTCGCGTGCCATGTATGCGACATCGGCGTGTCGAAGACGGCCGGGATTCGAGTGGCAAGTCCTCAGAGCATCTATCGCAAGATGCGAGTCAAAACCCTAGTTGCTTGGCTTGGTTATTGCATATATAATGGAAGCTGAAGATCTCGCAAAGACATTGGGCAGACCTCACGGGCTACGCGAAACTCGCACGAGACCTTGACTTGGATCGACAAAGCGATCCGTTTGCCGAGGACCACTCGGTCGAGCATGCTTTCTGAGCTTATCTTGGGACTTGATACTGGTAGTCAAACGTTGTTGGCCCTTCTGTGGTCACAGGTAACCAAGGGACGGGGCAATGGAAACCGACAGCTTGTTCCAGTCCATTCTCAACAGCATATCCGAAGGGGTTATGACACTGGACAAGGACTGGCGGATAACCTCTTGGAATCGTGCTGCTGAGAAGATCACCGGTTTTCATCGGGAAGAAGTACTCGGGAAGGAGTGCGTGCAACTCTTTCGGACCTCCCTTTGTCGCGAGCATTGCCCGGTAGATCGAGCCCTCTCTTGCGGTCACCCTTATCGCGACGTAGAGGTGCCGATTCGCAACAAGAGAAACGAGGTTGTCCACCTCCTCATAAATGCCGCGCCGTTGTACGATTCCGAAGGCAAGATCATTGGAGGGCTGGAAACCTTCCGCGACGTATCCCAAAACCATTGGCTGCAGGAAGAGTTGCGGCATCATTACGGCTACACCAACATCGTGGGTCGCAGTGGGGCCATGCAGCAGGTTTACGAGGTGCTCGGCGCTCTAATCAATACCGACACCGCGGTACTCATCCAGGGCGAGTCGGGAACCGGCAAGGAACTCATCGCACGGGCGCTTCACTTTTACGGGCCCCGAAAAGACAAGTCGTTTGTTGCGATAAACTGTTCCGCCTTGCCGGAGGGTGTTTTGGAAACGGAACTCTTCGGCCACGTGAAGGGAGCCTTTACAGGAGCGATTCGCGACCACATGGGAAAATTCGAGCTCGCGAATGGGGGGACGTTGTTTCTGGACGAGATAGCTGAAATCAGCCCGGCAATACAGGTGAAACTGCTGCGCGTGCTGGAGGAGAAAGAGTTCCAGAGGGTCGGCGACAACAGGAATATCAGAGTGGACATCAGGCTGATCACCGCCACGAACAAGGAGCTTTACAAGAAGGTCCGGGAAGGCTCTTTTCGCGACGACCTCTACTATCGATTGAGCGTATTTCCTCTGACTTTGCCGCCTCTGAGAGAGCGAATTGAGGATATTCCCCTGCTTGTGGGCCACTTCATCAACAAATTCAACAAACAGATGGGCAAGAGCATTCAGGGAATCGCCGACCAAGTCCTTGAGATCCTTGAATCCTACTACTGGCCGGGGAACATCAGGGAACTTGCCAATGCCATAGAACATGCATTTGTGCACGCAAAAGGGATCCTGATTCACCCATCGGATTTGCCCGGCAGTGTTGCAGAAGCCGCCCCCGCGGTTACTGCGCCAAAGAAGCCGAGAGCGCAGGAAAAGCTCGACTTTATTGAACGAGAATTAATAGTTAAGGAATTGGAAGCTGCGGATTGGAAAAAGAGCATTGCCGCGCGTCGGCTTGGAATTAGCCGCGCGACGCTTTGGAGGAAGATGGAGAAGTATGGGATCGGCGGATAGACCGCGACCTGAAACAATGTTTCACAAATGAAACATCCGATAACATCTTGATACGTCCCAATTTGTCGCGCTCTCGCGTAACCCACGTCGCACCCCTGAAACATTTCCCTTGACGCGTCTCTTAGGCGCAACTCGTGATCGTCCTGCCTCTGAGTTTCTGCCTTCTTTGCCCCTGATCTTGTTTGCCAGCAATATCAGTCTATTATCTTCTTCACGTGATATGTTCACAGATTCGTGAGCCCGTGGCATGGCCCTTGCTCCTTCTCAGGGCAGGTCACCATTCGGAAGCCAGCAGAGCCGTCCAAGCCTCGTTCTTACTGTGGACGAACTGAGAGAAAAGTGAGGCGGGCCAGAGAAGGAGGGACCGGTCATGTCCAAGAAAATACTGGTCGTTGACGACGAGCCGGATGTCATCACCTTCCTTACCACGTTGCTGCGCAAGAACGGATACGACGTATGCGAAGCGTGTGATGGGGTGGAGGGGATGAAGAAGATCCTCGAAGAAAAACCTGACCTTGTTTGTCTCGATCTCCTCATGCCGGAAAAGACTGGGATCAAGATGTATCGGGAGATGCGGAAAGACCAGCAGCTCAAATGTGTCCCTGTCATTATGGTGACCGGCATCGCCTCTGTGGACAGGTGGGACTTCAAGGACTTCAGGAAGTTCATAGAGGAACGATCAATTCCTCGTCCCGAGGGATACATCGAAAAGCCCATAAACAAAGAGCAATTCTTGCAGGCCGTCAAGGAAGTACTGGGCGAGTAGTCTCCGGGCCTTCCTAACCATGGACAGGGTCTGTGGTAAGCGGAAAGCGGAGGTCCTCCGTGGCCACGCTCAAAGAGAACTGGATGGCCTTGTTCAGGAGTCTGGGTTTTAGGATCGGCCTCAGCGTTGGGGCGATTCTACTCGTATCGTACGCGGGGTTTGTATACCTCGTCCTGGACATCCAGCAAGACTTCCATTTTGCCCAGATGCTGCGGGAAGCCGACCGATTGAGCGCAGCGGTGATAAATGCAACCAACCACAGCATGTTGGGGGACGATCGGGAGGCAACTCGCAGCATCATCGCGGACATCGGTAAGCTGGAGGAAATCTCGGACATCCGTATTTATGACCATGAAGGCGCAATCAAATTCTCCAACCAGCCTGGAGAGGTCGGAACCAAGGTAGATAAGAAGGCTGAGGCCTGTTTTGCCTGTCATACCGAAGAGCAACCGTTCAGCGAGGTCGTAACCAACAAGAGGAGCCGCATCCACTACTACGGAGGACACAGGGTGCTCGGGATGATAACCCCTGTTTACAACAAAGAAAGCTGTTACGCTGCCACATGCCATGTGCACCCCAAGGAGCAAAAAGTGTTGGGCGTGCTTGATATGGGCATTTCTTTGCGGGATTTCGATTCCCACGTGCGTTCGCAGGTCTTGGATATTGTTCTTTTCGGCGGCGTAACATTCGCGGCTGTTCTGGGAACCATAGGACTCTACATAGTTGTCAGGGTGCACAAACCGGTGAGTCGCCTCCGCGACGCGACCAAGAAGATTGCGGCGGGCGATTTCACCTACAAAGTGCCGGTTGAATCAAAAGACCAACTCGGCGAGTTGGCAAAATCTTTCAATATGATGAGAGATCAGATCCGGAGGAGAACACAGGAGCTGGTTCGCAGCCGCTGGGAATATAAGAATCTGTTCGAACAAGTACCTTGTTTCATTTGTGTGATCGACAAGAATTTTGAGATAGTTCGCCAGAATTCGTACATGCGGGACCTGTTCAGGGGCAGCGTCGGCATGCACTGTTATGAGGTGTTCAAAAAGCGTCCTTCCAAATGTGAAGACTGCCACGTGGACATCACGTTAGAAGAAGGAAAGACCTGCGGAAGAGAACATTGCGGACTAAAAGTCACCGGGGAAGAGGCGAACTATCTTAGCTACACAACCCCAATTGTGGACGACAAGGGACAGGTTCTCTACGCGATGATTATCGCGGTGGATATTGGGGATCGGGTGAGATTGGAGAGAGCCCTGGAAGCATCCAAAGACTTCCAGACCAATCTGATCGAGAATTCTATCCACGGTATCGTAGCCACCGACGCGCACGGTCGTGTAACTATTTACAACATCGCGGCAGAGAACCTTCTTGGGTACCACGCGGCCGAGGTCATTGGCGACACCGAACTGGATAAGTTTTTTCCGAGGCACTTCGTGGAGCTCATTCTCGCTTGCCACCTGGGCCGAAAGATCGACAACTCCAGGCTGGTCGCGCAAGAAACGGTGGTCACTGCTAAAGACGGCGAAGCAATACCTGTGCGCTTCTCGGGCTTCATTCTTTTTGACAAAGGGAAGCCCGCTGGAGCTGTCGGTTTTTTCCAAGACCTCCGAACATTCAAGAAACTCGAACGAGAAAAGCAGGCGTCCGATCGGCTTGCAGTTGTCGGTCAAACTGTAGCCGGTCTCGCGCACGGCATCAAGAACATCCTGACCGGTCTTGAAGGAGGCGTCTTTGTCGTCGAGACGGCGATAGAAGACAAGGATGACCAGCTGCTCAATCGCGGCTGGAAGATGATACAAAACAATATTGTCCGCATATCGGTTCTTGTGAAGGACCTGCTGGGCTATTCCAAAGAAAGGGCGCCTCGATACGAAGAGACCGATCCGAATCTTCTCGGCGAAGAAGTGTGTGCTCTATTTGATATTAGGGCCAAGGAGAAATCCATCGTCATAGAAAGAGCCTTCGATCCAAATGTGGGCAAGATATTCAAGATCTTCTTGGACCAGCGAGGCATTCATACCTGCCTTTCAAACCTTCTCTCCAATGCTTTGGACGCGTGCGAAATAGACTCTAAAAAAGCCGAACACCGTATTGTGATGAGAACGAAACAAGATCCGGATGGGAATCTCATCTACGAAGTTTCTGACAATGGCGCGGGCATGAGCGAAGAGACAAAGCGAAAGATCTTTTCCAGTTTCTATTCCACAAAAGGGAGTCGCGGAACAGGACTGGGGCTTATGGTGACGAGCAAGATCGTTATGGAACATGGCGGGAGAATTTTGTTTGAGAGCGAGGAAGGCCAGGGATCCACTTTCACCGTCATACTTCCTCAAGGAAACCAGATCGGGGCTTTGAGCGGCGCGGACCGTCCAGCGAATGACGTTGTGAGTAAAGAGGGCAATCGCGAAGTAAGCAACATTTCGTGAACCCAAGACCGATACTGTGTCACTAAAAGCAGGCAGTCTTCGGGCGAACCTACTCTCAAACAAAGACAGTAGGCTGAAAGCTCGCCTGCGTCGGAGGGACCATGGAACAAGTGGTACAGAAGAGACCTGAGAGCGCCTGGGACTGGGAGAATCTCTCACGTTATATAACCGACCTGAGTAGCTGGTGGGACCGGTTTTCCGAGGTTCAAGAGTCAGTAGTGAGCCGGGATGGGGAAAGGGTCGCGGCAGTAGTTAAAACGGAAGATGATTCCTTCACCGTATGCGTGAACGAGAAAACGTGGACCAATACCTTCGAGAAAGTATGGTCACTGCAATTCGGACCCGATGACCGGCTCGTCTGCATTGGTATGAACGATGACGAGTGGACCGTGTTTCAGGAGGACGAACCGTGGGAAGAAACATTCGATTACGTCTGGAATTTGAGATTCAGTCCCGACGGAAGCGGGGTCGCGGCTAATATTAAGACTTCGGAGGGGTACAGTGCGGCCTTGAATGGAGAACCGTGGGAAAGCACATACGTTCAAATGAGGAGCTGCGAAATCAGCCCCAAAGGATTGAACACGGCGGGAACTGTGCAGTTGGAGCCGCTTTCGGAGGGCGACATTTTTTCTTTCAAGAAAGGGGTCTGGGGTCTCGCTGTCGATGGCACACCCTGGGATGCAAACTTCGTAAACGTGTGGGACTGCGCATTTAGCGAAGACGGGACAAAAGTGGCCGCGGAAGTGCGGATTCAGTCAGGTCTCCAGACGATAGCAGTGGACGGTATTCCTTGGCCCGAAGCGTTCAAGGCTGTCTGGAGCCCCGTCTTTGTTCCAGGCAGCCACGACGCGGTCGCACCTGCCCTTACGGCCCAGGGTTGGCAGCTGCTTATCAATGGAAGACCCATGTGGAACAAGCCCTTTGCCCAAATGTGGCACCAGAAATTTACTCCGGATGGGAAACGGTCCGCGGCGGTGGTTGCTCCAACCTTCGGCCGATGGACTATCGCAGTGGATGGAGTCGCGTGGAAAGCCACTTTTGGCGATGCTGTCCTTGCCCCGGTCTTCAGCCATGATGGACGAAGAGTCGCTGCTGTGGTCAAGGATAAGGGCCGGTGGACCATCGCGGTGGACGGGGTTCCCTGGCACGAAGACTTCGACATGATCTGGGACCCTGTCTTCAGCCCCGATGGAGAGCACGTTGCTGCAAGAGCGATTCAGGGACGAGAATTCTACATGGTGATGGACGGTAAGGTTGTGTCACTTGGTTGCACAAAGCTGTGGGAACCTATCTACAGTCCTGATGGTTCGAGCCTGCTTATGAAGGCCGTGGAATTCGGGAGACTGTACCGCAAAGTCATTCCGATGACAAAACTCCTTGGTTAGTTACGAAGGAGAAACTCGATGTACGCCTTTGTCAGTGGCCCCTTGGTTTGGATTGCATTTGTCGTGTTTATCGGCGGCATGGTCTACCAATTCGTTGCGATGGTCAGATCGGCCAAGAAAGACAAGGTTATTTACCCGTATATGAGTGCAAAGTATGGCCTGCGCTCGCTACTGCACTGGGTGGTTCCACTTGCGTCAAAAAACATGCGGATGCGGTACGAAATGACCATCGTCACCTTTTTGTTTCACATATGCCTGATTCTTGTGCCGATCTTTCTCACAGCTCACGTGGTGATGTTCTCCATGGCATGGGGACCGAAGTGGGTAACTCTGTCCGAGCGGACTGCGGATTGGCTCGCTATCGTGGTCATACTGGCTGCAATCTTCTTCCTGGTGCGACGCTGGATGCTCCCTGAAGTGAGGTTTGTCACATTCTCATCGGATTACGTTCTCCTCGCGATTGTCGCGCTTCCCTTTCTTACAGGCTTCATGGCTTATCGTCAGTGGTTCGATTACGAAACCATAGTGGTGATTCACATGATTTCAGGAGCTGTGATGCTTATGGCTATACCGTTCACCCGGTTGAGCCATATGCTCTTCTTCCCATTCACCAGAGCGTACATGGGGTCCGAATTCGGCGCAGTTCGAAATGTTAAGGACTGGTAAAAGTAGATCGATACATGGAGGTCGATCATGGGCTTAGCTGCGATGAAACTACCGGCGCTTCCCCCGGTTGTTGATCCGGGGTTGGATGAGAATGCCAAGAATCTCACTCCGCAGCGGATAGCTGAAGTGGTGAATCGAGTAATAGACCGCGAAACCGCGGCCAGGTTACG
>JBMOME010000216.1:0-8351 GCA_049323095.1 Thermodesulfobacteriota bacterium | reverse complement strand
AGTGAGAGTGTCGCCGGGATATACCGGAGCGCGGAATGTGAGCGTCTGTCCCAGGTATATCGTGCCCGGGCCCGGCAGTTGAGTCCCCAAAACAGCTGAAATGAGCGTCGCGCCCCACATGCCGTGCGCTATGGGACGCCCAAAGCGCGTCTTGGCAGCAAATGACTCGTCCACGTGCACTGGATTCCGGTCTCCCCCCAGCTCCGCGAAGGCCCTGATATCCTCCTGGGTAATGACGCGGCTCATTGATGCATGATCGCCTTTGCGTGGCAGCATGGGCAACTTTCCTCCTTGGATGCGATTTCTTTGCGTTCTTCGCGCCCGTGTGTGTGCAAATCGGTTCAGGTCTTGGAACCGTGATTGGCTCTTCCAGGAGCAGCCGTTTAGCTCCAAGAAAGAGAACGCGACGCATTATAAATCGTTTGACAAGACCGCCTTTGGAGATTACTAAGAATAGCTAGTTCCGCATAGTGAAATCGTATGCGACCGGCCAGCCTCCTAATGCTGGCTTCGGAAAACGCCGGTCGTCAACCTCCACGGAACAAAGTCAGCCCCCCGCTGGCTGCAAGATTTCACATATAGCAGAGACGAGCTGCAAAGACATGCGGATGGACTCGTCAATCCTGAGAAAAGGAATCGGTGCCAGGACATGCCTAAGAAGAGACATGAGCTAGACCCGGATATCGCGTCGAGACGCCCTTCATACATGGCGCCTCTGGTCCTGAAAATGGTTCAGGTGATGAACCGCATCGTGGGCTTTCCCGGTACGCCCGGGATCAGCCGGATCGCAGCTGACCTTGGCTTGGCCAAATCCACCACCCATGGCATTCTCGCAGCCCTGGAGCAGGTAGGATGGGTGCTCAGGGACCCTGTGACCCGCAAATACACGTGCGGGTATGTGTTCAAAGAGCTTGCCCAGAGCGCGGAGATTTCGCTTCCTCTCGTGGGGCACTCGCGGCCTCACCTCAAGAAGCTTAGCAAAGAGCTGGATGAGGACGTTTTCCTGGGCATGTTCACACGCCATTACCTATTGATCCTGGACCAGGTGGAATCGACCAAGAAGCTGAAAGTCTCCACCCGCGCCGGAACAAGGGTCCCTATTTTCGCGGGCGCGGCGGGGAAGGTATTCCTGGCGCACTTCGATCAAGAGACTGTGACAAAACTTCTGCAAGAAAACCAACTACCCCGATTCACCCCCCGGTCGATCACGGACCAAGCGAAGTATCTCGCAGAACTGGACAAAGTGCAGAGAGAAGGGGTGGCTTTCGATAGCGAGGAGTATATCCCCGACGTAAAAGCAATTGCGGCGCCGATCTTCTTCGGCATCGGCTCACGACGGCGCATTGTGGCAGGTCTCTGGGTGGTGGGGCTCAGCTCGGATCTGAACGAAGCCAAAGTGCGCAAAAGCGCTGCACTAGCCAAGGAGGCTGCGGAAGCCATTACAAGAGAACTCTCCACCTTGACTGGACTGCGAGAAATGTAGCTGCTCAGAGGAAGCTCACGCTTTGTCCGCCGGATCCCTTGGCCGCGCAAGCAGGCACGGGCTCGTCCTTGCGGAGCGCGCTATAGATGTCGTCCCTGGCGGCATTGAGCACCCGCAGCCCGATTTCCAGGTCTCTCGCGTGCGGCCTGGTCACTTCCTTGGAGAAACGCTGGTAGTAGATCCCATCGCAGCCCTCCAGACCATAGAGGAGATCGTTCACGTTTCGTCTCCACTTATCAAACGCACACACATCGAACTGATGCCCGATAAATACGCGGCCTTCGCGCTCGTCTTCCATGAATTCTCGTCCTCGTGTTTCGAGCGCATCAATGAGGTCGAGGGTTTCACAGTTAATGGTCATCTCTCTATATCTCGCTTTCTTGGTTAGGTACCTAGTCTAGCACCTGGTGTTTCTTTCTTAGAGCCGGTTGGCCGACTCCGGCTCTCCAGGAACGCCGGCTCAACAAGAGCGACCGGCGTCACACGAACACACTTCGATCTTCCTTAAAATATGGTTACCCCGGTCTTTCCAGTCAAACCGCCGGGCTGTGTTCGAAGGATTCATTTCAGATCGGATGTACTTGTCGGGACATGAAGAGGAGCCGCGCTTGACTCCCCACGAGATCTCGTGTACGCCCGTATCGCGGCACAAAGCTGCGTATTGACGTTGGGATGGTTCTCACTGTGGCGGTAGAGGAGAATTCATATCAAACGAGCTCCAGAAATCAATTTCACGAGCACGGTGACGTGTTCGGGTGCCACTGCTGGGCAAGCCAACAGTGGCACCCGATAAAACCGCGTTACCAAGTCTGTCGTGACACTCGCTGAGAGCTAACTAATAACCCAAGTGGATTGCGAACATGGTTGATAAGTGGCTGTGCCCTGTCGCCGTATTCACTTTGGTCTTCATTGGCCTAGCCAGTGTAGCCGATGCCCAAGCTCCACCGGACTATCCCATGACGGCACCTCCGGGTCCGGCAGCCCCGCCGGGAGGACCTCCCGTGGTTCAGTCCCCGCGCCAGGGAGGACTCCAATATGCCTTTAGACCTGACCTGTCAAACCCGCAATACGGCGAGTGCCTCAACCTTGAAAAGAACTGGCAACACCTCTGGCATACGTATAATCAGCTCTACCATCAGGCGATGAGGATGAATCAGAGGGATCCAAACTATGTCCAAATGACCTACCAGCTCCGTGACCTGAAATTGCAGCTGGATGCAGCCTGGCACGCGTTCAGCTCGCGGTGCATCTACTTCCCTGATCCCAACAAGCCCTGATCCCGACACTGCCGCGAAGAGCCCATATGCCCGAAACAAGAACAGCCTCACCTTCACATCCGGATTCGGAGCCTGGGGGTCCCGCACCAGCCGCGGACATTTCCCCGTCAGAGGTCTCCTATTCCCGTGTGATCAGGTCCGTACTCATCTTTGCCGTGGTAGGCGCGGTGTTATATGCCGCAGCGACCCTGGCCAGCGACTACCACACCACAATCAAGGCACTTGCCAGTTTCCCTCTCAAGTTGCTCTTTCTCGTTCTCCTGTTGGTTGCTATCGGGTGGGTTCTGCGAGGGTGGCGCTTTGCATACTATCTGGCGCAAGTCGGACACAAGCTGCCGTTCGGCTATGCGCTGGAAGTCTTCCTGGCAAGTTTTGCGCTCACGGGAACACCGGGCAAAATGGGTGAAGCAGCCAAGGGCGTTTTCCTCAAGGAGGACTACGGTATCTCCTTTACCAGGGTGGTGGGCATCCTCGTGGTCGAACGCCTCATGGACCTGTGGGGAGTGCTGCTCCTGGCGTCGTTCTCGTTTCTGCTTTTCAGCGAATGGCGGGGAGCTTTCTTCATTTGTGCTGCCGCGGTGGTTTTCGGGGGAATCTTCCTCAGCATGGAACGGGTGTACCGGCCGGTTCTGGAGAGGATCGGGCGAATACCTGTCCTGGCGTGGCCTGCGCAAAAGCTTCTCGGTGTGTTGCTCACAGGCCGGGAACTCATGACTTTGAAGATCTTTCTCGTGGGGCTCGTAATTTCCACCGTGGCGTGGGGGCTGGAATCAGTCTCGCTGTATCTCGTGTTGCGAGGGCTGGACCTGTCGGTCACATTGCTCGAAGCCAATTTCGCCTACTCCTTTTCCACGCTTGTTGGAGCGCTCTCAATGCTCCCGGGCGGCATCGGAAGCACGGAAGCGGGCATGGTCGGCATCCTGGCTTTCCTTGGGATCGGCTACTCCAGTGCGCTTCCTGCGGTGCTTTTGATTCGCGTCTGCACGCTGTGGTTCGCGATCCTGGTAGGCATCGTGTTCATGGCATTCCTAATTTCCCGGTCCGGGAAGAGATAAGCCGGTTAGGATTCAGTTAGCAGCGGCCAACAACTGTCATTGCGAGCGCAGCGAAGCAATCTCAGCGCTAAAGGACGGAGATTGCTTCGTCGTTTCACTCCTCGCGATGACACATAGCGTCAAACTCCCCGCGTAACCGAATGATTACGTAAGCCGCTACGCATTCCTTGACGCTTGTTCGTTCTGTCTGCTATCTAAGAGTGGTTTTGGGACGACGAGCTTACTACGGCATCTGTCAGGCGTCGCCATGACGATCTGTTAGCATCTCGCGGACAAACTGACTGACAAGCCCTGGACGTGCTTTCAAATCCTAGGAGTTTTGGGGAGGGGTCCGGGGAGGCGGAACAAAAAGCGTCTCCCCGGAAACTCCTTGAAACTTCTTCGATTTGGCAAGCGATTTTCCCAATGCAATTCAAGGAGTGTATCCCATGAGTGACGAGTACGACGTGGAACTCACCGAAGAGCACAGGATGCTTCGGGACATGGTTCGCAAGTTCGCGGAAAAAGAAATTGCTCCCGTAGCGGAGAAGGACGAGAAGGAGCATCGTTTTCAGCGGGAGCTGGTCAATAAGATGGCTGAGCTGGGTCTCTTCGGCTGCCCCATACCTGAGGAATACGGCGGCAACGGCCTGGGCTATCTGGCTCATGCGTTGGTGACCGAAGAGATCGGTCGGGCATCGGGGTCTCTGCGTGTGGCATTCAACATGCAAACCATGGGCACGGCTCTTTCCATATCCAAATGGGGCCGTGAAGAGATCAAGAAGAAGTACATTCCCGCGCTCATGTCCGCGGAAATGATCGGTTGCTTCGGCATCACCGAACCCGATGCCGCGTCCGATACTGCTGCCATGACCACCACGGCAATTAAAGACGGCAACGAGTACGTCGTCAACGGCAGGAAGATGTGGATTACCTGGTCGCCGGTAGCCGACATGTGCGTGCTCTTCGCCATGACCGACAAGAAATCGAAACACAAAGGAATGAGCGCCTTTGTCATGGACATGCATTCCCCTGGGGTTACCACAGTCGAGATCAAAGACAAGCTCGGTTTGTGGGCCTGTCCCACAGGCGAAATCATCATGGAAGACGTCCGGATTCCCGCGGGGAATCTACTCGGAGAGGAAGGCAAAGGATTCAGCTACCTGATGCAGGAACTGATCAGCACGCGGCTTACCGCGGCCGCGGGCGCTGTCGGGACGTGCCAGGCCGCTGTAGATGAATCGATCAAATACGCCAACGAACGTAACCAGTTCGGCCAGCCTATCGCTCAGTATCAGATGGTTCAGGAAGTCATCGCACGCATGGTGGCAGAAACCGAAGCAGCCCGAGCGCTGGTTTGGAGATGTGCCATTCAGAAAGACCGCGGGCTCGTCAACAATATGCGGGAAACGGTTATCGCCAAGTATTATGCGTGCAAGGCCGCAGACGAGGTTCCTAATCTGGGTTTGGAAGTGCTCAGTGCGTACGGGTATTCCAACGAATATCCTATTGCCAGAATATTGCGAGACGGCAAGGTGTACAAGATCCTGGAAGGCGCCACCAATATCATGAAGATGATCATTGCCACAGACGCTCTGGGCATCAAGAAGGCGAACAGATAACAGGCGAAGTTGGCGGCAAACGGAGAAGCGGCTTACAGTGGACGGCATTGAAAGCCGCGTCAAAGATCACCCTCCCCTTCCCCCTCCCATCAAGGGAGGGGATTGTAAAACCCTCTCCCCTGTGGGGCAGTCCCGCGACCTCGCGGGATTCCAGCCTGCCGGCGGCCTGGAAAGGCCGCCCCACAAAGAGAGGAGTGAGGGGCGTAGAGGAGAAGCAAAGGGCTCGAGATCAACGCGCGGCAATATATGTAGTGTCCCCCAACTCCTATGCCGGCCCTCGGACGTCCCACCGGATCTTGACCCAGTCCCCCCATTCGTGTGACTTGGCCGTTTCCATGATCTCTCGATCTATTTCTTTTCGGAGCGTGTTGACCACGTCGTCGGGCACGCCCTTGAGGTGACGGAGCACCCCGACGATGGTGTCGGGTTCCCTGGCAGTGAAGAACACGCGAATATCGTCAACATCCTTGAGGTTCAACAGCATTCGCACTTGGGACAGCAGCATCGGAAGCGCAGCCTGCATCTGCAGCACAAACCATTCCAGGCACGTCGGTGTATATCGCTGGGCAATCATTGCACGTCCTCCCATACGCATGACTTCTGGCCTAAACCTAATCACCCAGGCGGACGAGTCAATGCAGCTGGCAGGATGTGGTGAGCCCAGCCGATCGGAGGTAGCACCCAGCGCATGGCTTGCTGTTCATATTGAAATGCGGTACCCCTCACCGATATTCTTCGTAATTGTAATCATGCCGTCAGAGCGAGTGGTGAGTACGTATCTTTTGTCTGTCATGGTATGCCAGGGTAAACCGTAGGCATGTTTCTGGTAGTCCACGTGCTGCGTGTCGTACTGGACCTCTTCGTCTGAAATAATGATGATATCGGGTTTGCAGTAATCAAAGACGGTCTCGCAGTAGCCGGTCCTTCTCCCGTGGTGCGATGCCACAAAGATATTGACGTGTTTCAAATGCTCTCGAAAGTTGCCATCCTGCAAGAGCGCGTTCCATCCCGCTTGTTCCAGATCGCCAGGGAGAACAATCCCCATTCCATCATAGTAAATGAAGACCACGAGGCTCAAATTGTTTGTGTCTGTGAACGCGGGATAGCTATTGTGGAACACCACCCAATCTGTGGACGGGTAGTCTGGTGCCTCTGTCACGACAGCTGTGTAGGTCGCCGTCATGTCGATCGCTGCCGCAAGACCCGCAGAAATTGGTCCACTCTCTTGCTTTAGCTCTCTCAGGGTGTCCGGTGAGATGCTCTTATTCGTCCAAAGGACTTTGATGGGCAGTAGTTGTCTGAGGTTCACGAGATCACTGAGATGATCCTCGTCGTAGTTCATGATGAAGAATGTCTCGATAGCAGTGCACCTGTGTGTCTGGAGGTATTCCGAAGGTCGAAATCCCGTCTTGTCGTTATGCCCGCAGTCAAACAGCATCACGTTGCCGTTGTCCGCAACGAGGTAGGCGCAGAAGCCGTGTGAGACGTCAAAGATTTGGATCTTCACGGGTTCTCTTCCTTGGCTGTTCGAGATTTGTCGATGCCCCAGGTGGCACGTGCGATGTCTTCGATTTTTGATATGAACTTGTCGACGTTGAGTCCTGCGATGAATGCCAGCGACAGGAAGCCCAAGTCCGTTGCCTCAGTTTTCGGCTGGGCTTCTAGAAGAACGAGGCCTGCACGCAAGAAGAGGAAGCTGACCGCCCCGCATAGGTGGCTAACCAGCGGGCGTATATAGTACCAAGGCTCCCACTTATCGTCCCACCCGCCTCGAACGCAAGCGTTGAGATACACAGCGCGGAGGCAGTAGACGACCCCTCCTACGCCACCGATGACCGCGCATGGCAGTACGAGTCCTAGTTTTGTCTCCCAAGAAGGCAAGTAGCCAATGCGCATCGCTATGAGGAGCGCGATGTCTACGGCGGCTATGAAGCTCAAATATGCAACTACCTTTTTCATGTTGCTTCCATTCAACGCGCTGAGTCAGCGGCACCAGGGGCAGGGAGCATTGGGCTCAACACAGGCCGCGTAGCCGCTGGAGTGAGCTCTTAGCTGACTCATCTTATCTACCGATGCTCAGGTTATGTTGCGGGCCTTCTTGAATCCATCTGCGGTGAGACGAAACGCTGCACCATCAGCATACTCTATGTAGCCATTTGAGCAAAGTGACTTGAATGCCTCGTAGTACTCGGCCAAGGAGGCCGGATCATTCTCGTCCCCCATATCTGTACCGCCAGCTCGAATGATGGGATAGGCAACCTGATCGGGTTTGATGATGTGAAATTCGCCTGACTGTGCTGCAGCCCGAAGGAGTTCTTTTTCCCTTGCCGACGGAAAGTGCCTCTTCAACTTCTCAATCAGCCCTATACCCTCGTTAGCAAGCTCACATGCACCCACAAGAACCGAAATGGTATCGTTCATAAGTCACCTCCCGGACGCTACGCACATAACTACGATCTTAACCTCCACAGGACGCTCAACGGACGTTTCTTGCCCGCATCAGAGGCGGTGACCTCATTGATATGTGGCGAACTGACACCAGTGAGTGCCACCGCTCACCTTCACCGCTTCTGGAAACCATTCCGTGGGCGCGTTAAGCATTCAGACGCGAGGCCCCCTTGTAGCGAATTGCGCAAAGCTATGTCCCGCCTCAGAGTCGAAGTTGCCGGTCTAGCGAGACAAACCGGCTGAACGCGTAGGAAAGAAGAGATGACAAATGCCGGTACCTTGGAACATACCTCCCCGTGGTGCCTCCGGTCAAGCAACAACCAGAGCGGTCAGCGGTGAAGGATGGTAATTGTCCCGCGTCGTGCGGGATGGCTACGCGCTGTTCGGTGAACGCGTTGGCTGAGGCCCGTCGGATGGCGTCCCTACTTGAAATCAAAATTTGTGATTTCAAGCGGGCGAATTCCTGGTTTTTCGCCTGAACCGCAGG
>JBMOME010000215.1:0-8441 GCA_049323095.1 Thermodesulfobacteriota bacterium | reverse complement strand
GACGGAGATCTCAGCCGAACCATCGAGGTTCGTACAAGGGATGAAATCGGTTTGATCGGCGAAACCATTAATGGTCTGACAAGCAACATCCAGGAGATTGTAGCGCTGGGCTTGGCCACTGAAGAAGCCGTACGAGGATTGCTTTTGGAACTCAGACGAAGAATCGCGGCGGACCCTCAATCAACAGCGTTGCTGGACGGTATGGAGACGAAACTTGCGAGCTTCAAGGAGTTCGCCGAGGGCTTCACCTTGCTTCCGCCGCCCTCTGCCGCGAGCGAGGATAAGCGGTGATAACGAGAGATGTGCCGGTCTAAATCGCTTGGCAACCTCTTCTAATAATTGACCTTATTCAGGCCCTTGAGACCCAGGATCGCGCGTGCTTCGTCGGGTGTGGCAGGTTCTCCGCCCAGCTCACGAATAATACGGATGATTTTGCTGACTTGCTCGGCATTGCTCTTGGCCATTACGCCTCTGTCGAGATAGAGGTTGTCCTCCAGGCCCACACGCACATGGCCTCCAAGGAGAAGGGCTTGCGTGCACATGGGAAACTGTGCGCGTCCGGCTGCGCAGACGGACCACGTGAATCTCCCCAAAGCCTTTTGAGCCGTATTCAGCAGGAAAATCAGGTTCTCACAGGTCGCGGGTATACCGCCCAATATGCCCATGACGAACTGCAAGTGGACCGGCTCGTCCGCGTGGCCGGCTTTGATCAGGTAGGCCAAGTTGTTGACCATGCCCACATCGTAAATCTCGAATTCAGGTTTCGTGTTATTGGCGCGAAAGATGGTAAGGAACTCCCGCATCGTGCGGAAAGTGTTGGGGAAAATGAAATCTTCCGTCGCCTCGAGATAGCCCTTTTCCCAGGATTGTCGCCATTGGTTGGCCCGATCCGCAACGTGGAATAGTGCAAAGTTGAGGGAGCCTGCATTGAGGGAAGCCAGCTCCGGATGGAGATTCGAGACGACACGCACCCGATTCTCTACCGGTTCGCCCAGTGCGCCTCCTGTAGTGAAGCAGATGATGATGTCACAATGACGCTTGACCTCTTCTCCGACACGGCGAAAAATGTCCTGGTCCGCAATGGGCAGGCCGCTCTCCTCGTTTCGCACATGCACGTGAGCGATAGCCCCGCCTGCCTCGTGCACCGCGAGGATCTCTTCAATGATCTGATTACCGGTAAGCGGCAGGTAAGGTGACATGCTTGGGGTATGGATAGCGCCGGTAATCGCGGCTGTGACGATCGTTTTGTCCATTATTCTTTCTCCTGCACGGGTCGAATCAACGCCAGTGGTTTCACAGGGAACGCCGCTCGTTTTGGATCTGGTGTTGACTCCCTTCTAGCGACTCCTCCCAAAGGGTGGCACATTCGCGGCCGCGTCCTCGCCCTCACAAGAGACCTGACCGCTGCCCACGTCTCTGATGATCTTGAGCAGTACCTCGTCTCTGGCCGCTTTGATGCTCTGCGCCCTTTCAGGACTCCAAGAGTGGAAACCTTGGCCGGTCTTCACTCCCAGGTTTTCACGGGCTACCATTTCTTTCATCAATCGCGACGGGTTCTCGCTGTTGTTCAGATTGGGAAGTAGGTCTTCCTGCACGTCCAGGGTGAGGTCAAGCCCTGCCAGATCGGCTGTTTCCAGCGGGCCGATAAACGCGAGGCGCAAGCCGAAACCGTGCTTGACCACCCGGTCTACGTCTTCCGGCGATGCTATGCCCAACTCCACAAGGCTCATTGCCTCACGCCAGAGAGCGTGCTGCATCCGATTGCCCAGGAACCCCGGCACGTCCTTGCGTACCCACACAGGCTCCTTACCCACGGACTTGAGCAGGTGCCATACCCACTCCAGGACCTCAGGAGCAGTTCGAGGCCCGCCGATCACCTCCACACAAGGCACCACGTGGGGTGGGTTCCAGAAATGGGTGCCGAGCATACGCTCCGGGCGTTCCAGGTCTTCGGCAATAAGGCCGATGCTGATTGCCGACGTGTTGCTCGAAAGGACGGTCGTCGGATTCGCGAGTCGCTCCAGGTCGGCAAAAACCTTTCGCTTCAGCGCCAAGTTCTCACTCACCGCCTCGATAATGAGATCACGATCAGCGCACATCTCGGACAAGTCTGCGCAGAGAGTCACCCGCCCGATGGTTTCATCCACCTGGGGCGCTTGTACCAACCCAAGTCTCACATACACTTCGAGATTAGTGCGGATACGGTGTGGAACTGTTTGAAGCGTCGTCTGATCGGCGTCGAAGATGGTCACGAGGTGCCCGTGCAGGGCAAAGAGCTGTGCGATAGCGTGGCCCATGAGACCTGCACCCAATATGCCTATCCGTTCAAGATTCTCCATACCGCGTAACCTCATCGGCATCGTATCAATCTGCGCCCCGTGTCAGCCGTAGGTCGGATTGAGTCCCGCTTTCTGGGCGGGACGAAATCCGACATCGTGTCCAAAGCAGCTGTCGGGTTTCGCCGGATTCAACCCGACCTACCGTGATTCAGCGTTTGATAGCGCAGTGTTATCAAACGCTTCGCTGCCACCAGTACTCTGTCCCAGAAATAGCCTGATCTCGGTAAGTCTTCGACATTCCAGCTCGCGCCGCGAAATTCCAGCGATCACAATAAAGGGATGGTGAGTCTTGTCCTCACCATCCCTTTGCTCATTTCAACCTCGACACCAAATCACTTACACCTGGGGTTTCCGGTCGCCGCAGGGGGCACGGTGATAGCTTCGGCTGGAATAATGGTCGGCTTGCCGATATAAGGGAAGTCGAAGAACTCACTCTTAGCCTCTATGACAGCTGCCACCCCGGGAGTAATCATCTGATGATCGCACTTCCGCATGGTGACTTTGCCCCACGGCATGTCGTACGCCATTCCTTCCCAAACGGGAATGATCTTCTCAGCGTCCGTGCTGCCCGCCTTCTTCATAACGTCGGCAAGCCACCGAATTCCGTAGTAACAGCGACCCATAGAGAGGTCCGGGTACCAGAATCCTATGGTCAGATTCTTGTGCGCGTCATACCACTCTTTGATGAACTTCTTATTCTCGGGATTGTCGATGGTGATCATATAGCTGTCCGCTGTAACATGCCCAATGCCGGCGTCCTTGATCACCTGCATCCGCAGAGGATCATTGAGGAAGTAGTTGCCCGTGATACACTTCCAGCCCAAGGAAGCTCCGGTCTTCAAGAGATTGTCCAGGTCCACTCCGAAGTTGCCCGTAAGCACAACCTCCGCGCCGGACGCCATGACTTTGCTAACGTACGGGGCAAAGTCCTTCATTCCGATGGGATGGAACTCTTCCCCCACGAGTTGGGCGCCGGGAATCACGTTCAGTTTCTTTTTGAAGCCTTCTGCCGCTTCTCGGCCAAAGACATAGTCTTGGCAGAGAATGTAGTACTTTTTGTATTTGGTATGCTTGGCGAAGTACTCGATAACTGCGGCTGAGTGCTGATCCGTATTCAGACAGGTTCGGAACGTATAAGGATTAAAATCAGCGCCGGTGGTGCTGGCCCCCTCGGTCCCGTACGTGAGACAAATCTTCTTGTTCTGCTCGGCTACCTTCATAATAGCCTTGCAAATATGGGAACCCGTGCCGGTCATGATGAAGTCGGCTTTATCCTCGAGGATGAGCTTGGTAGCCTTGCGGGTCGCTACGTCTGCCTTCAGCTGGCTGTCCTCGGCGACCACCACCAGCTTCTTGCCCAGGACGCCGCCTTCGGCGTTGATCTTCGCCACAGCGAATTTCACCGCATTTAGATACCGATCCCCCACGTCCTTCATTGGGCCCGATAGAGGCTCAACGACTCCCAGCACGATCTGCCCTTCCGCGGCATACGTCGGCGTCAGCCCGAAGCACAACGCAAGAGACAAAAGGATGGCGATCGTCACCAACTTGCCAAAGCGCACCTTTCCATGCATCGGATTACCTCCTCCCTGATTTTGATGGGTCTCGGAGCGATAACGGCCCCACACGCTCTGAAAACCTATTCTCACACCTCAAGGTATTTCTCGCGGATATCTCGGGCCTCCTTGAGGTCCGCTCCACTCCCTTGGAAAACAATCTTTCCTTTGCTGATAACGTAGATTCTTTTCGCCAGCCTTAGCACCACCCGCATGTTCTGCTCCACAAGCAGAATGGCCACGCCGTGGTTGTGAACGTCCGTTACGACCTGTTCCAAATTCTCCACGATCATTGGAGCCAACCCTTCAGTCGGCTCGTCCAGAAGAAGGACTTCAGGCTCTCCCATAAGCGCGCGGCCGATGGTGAGCATCTGTTGCTCACCGCCTGAAAGGTAAGCGCCCCTCTGCTTGTCTCGTGCCTTAAGGGGCGGGAAGTACTCATAGACCTTTTCCACAGTCCACCCGTTGGCGCTCTCCTTTTGGCCCGGCTTGATTCCCATCAGGAGGTTCTCCCGCACAGTTAGTCTGGGGAAAATCCTTCTGTCTTCAGGTACATAACCCACTCCCAGATTGGCAATCTCATGCGGAGTCATGCCGGCGATTTCCCGGCCTTTGAAAAGAACCTGACCTGAGCGGGGAACCAATATGCCAATAATGGATTTCAGCGTAGTGCTCTTGCCCACCCCATTCCGCCCGAGCAATGAGACGATCTCTCCTTCATCCACATTCAGGGAAATCCCTTGGAGTATGTGGCTCTCTTCATAAAAGCTGTGAATATCCTTGATCTCGAGAAGCATGGCCTACTCTCTCTCTTCACCGAGATATGCATCCTTGACCTGCTGGTCGTTTCGAATCGCCTCAGGTGACCCTGATGCCAGCACCCGGCCATAGTAGATAACCGTGATTCTAGTGGCGATGCTGAAGACCACGTCCATGTCATGCTCCACGATGAGCAACGTCTTGCCTTCCGTGACTTTCTCGATGAGCTTGACGGTCTCTCGGCTCTCAGTTGAAGACATCCCGGCTGTGGGTTCATCCAACAGGATCAGCTCCGGATCCATGGCCATTGTCATGCCTATCTCCAGAGCCCGTTGATGCCCGTGGGCCAGTTCGCCTGCCAATTCATCCTTTCGATCCAGAAGCCCTATCTGGTCCAGTATTTGCTCGGTCTGCTCCGTTATGGGGATCAGCGCGTCCAGGGAGGGAAATATGCCGTGGCGCTTTCCATTCCGGGAGAGAACGGCATTTCGGACGTTGTCGAAGGCGGTCATGGCACGAAAGATGTTGGTGACCTGAAAGGACCGGGCGAGGCCCAGGCGGGCAATCTTGTGAGGTGAAAGGCCTGTGATGTCATGGCCTTTGAAGGATATCTTGCCCTGACTCGGCGCGTACTTGCCCGTTATCACATTAAAGAGCGTGGATTTCCCCGCGCCGTTTGGCCCGATGATAGCGTGTCTCTCACCTTGCTCCAATTTCAGGTCGATCCCGAAGAGCACTTTGAGTCCGCTGAAATCTTTAGAAAGATTCGTTACTTCCAAGAGAGGCATGGACGCTTTCCTTTAGCCGTTCTTTCCGAGGGAAAACAGAGACTTCAGCTTGGCGGGAACTAAGCCGATAAACCCCTGGTGGAAATAGAGGACGAGGACAATGAAAAGCACGCCCAGGATGAATTCCCAGCGCTCGGTAATGCTGCTGATCCAGTCCGTGAAGTAGACGAAGATAGCTGCTCCGAGGATAGGTCCGAAAAATGAGCCGGTGCCTCCAAGGAATGCCATGAACAGGACCTCAGTGGACATCGCCATAGAAATTGCGCTTGGCGCAACGAAGTCCTGGAACAGGGCAAAGAGGCTACCTGCGATGCCTGCGAAAAAAGCAGCGAGCGTGAAGATCAGCAGCTTTGACCGGTTTACGTTGTATCCGAGAAATGAGGCCCGTTCCTCATTGCCTTTCACCGCCCTGACCGTATTTCCGAAGGGCGTTCGCATCAGGTACCAGCCCAGAGCCAGACAAAGGACCACGATCAACAGCGTGAGGTAGTACTTGCTCGTCACCTGTGTGAAGTCGATGCTCGCGATTCCCAGATCCACGGGCTTCTTCGGGACGATGCCGCCTATGCCGTCATCACCGCCGGTAAGTTCTCGCCATTTCCACGCTATCGCCCAAAGGAACTGATTAAAGGCCAGAGTTAGCAAGGCGAAATAGGATCCCTTACGCCGGACACAGAAGAAGCCGATGACAACTCCACCAATCGCTCCAGCGAGTGCTCCAAGCAAGATGGCGACAAAGAAGGGCATCCCCGGAACATGCTTCAAAGCGATGGCGGTGACATAGGCGCCAAGTCCGAAATAGGCAGCATGGCCAAAGGAGAGCAAGCCGGCATAAGCAAAGAGGAGGTTGAAGCTCACGGCGAACAGAGAGAAATAAATGATTTCGATCAGCATTCTGACCTGAATGATGGTCAGGAGCCGCGGGGCCGCCAGCAGAAGTGCGGCAAGAGCGACGCCCAGGACAATGTGCAAGGGGGTAAGACGCCTCATACCTTCTCTCCGAAGAGACCCGCGGGCCTGATAATGAGCACTACAGCCATAAGTAGGAACTGAAATACAAGCGCCAGCCGAGGGATAAAGAGAATCCCAAATGATTGAAGCTCTCCGATCATCAGCGATGCGACAAACGCTCCAGGGAGGCTCCCGAATCCTCCCACCACGACGACCACGAAGATATCCACGAGCATATCCAAGCCCATACCCGGATACGTGCTAAGGAACGGGCCTGCTACCACACCTGCCAAACCGGCCAATGCCGACCCTCCTGAGAAAACGCCCAGAAATAGCCTGGGGACATTCACCCCGAGGACGTCCACCATCTGCGCGTCCGATACTGCTGCGCGGATCCTGATACCGATGCGCGTCTTCAAGAAAACGTAGAGGAGGACGGCCAAAACAGCGAAGGATATAACGAGGATGAAGAACCGATACACGGGGTATTGGCTCCCAAGCAGATGCACCGACCCGGCGAGGGCTGCGGGAACTTCCACGGGCCGAGGGAAGTCGCCCCAGATCCACTTTACCGCCTCCGTGATCACAAAAAACACTCCGAAGGTGATAAGCAGCTCGAACGCATGACCGTACTTGTGCACCTTTCTCAGGAAGAACCGCTCTACGAGGGCTCCGAGAAAAGCTACGCCCACAGGAGCCACAATCAGCGCAAGCCAAAAGTTTCCCGTGGCCATCAGTATAGTGTAACCCAGGTACGCGCCCAGCATGTAGAATGCCGCGTGAGCGATATTGAGGATGTCCATCATTCCGAAGACCAGGGTCATTCCCGATGCCACGAGGAAGAGCAACATGCCGTACACGAGACCGTGAAGCGCCTGGATGATGATGGTGGAAGCCGCGAATTCCATGAGTGTCGTCCTATGCTCTTCAAGGATGATGAAAACCGTTTGTTCGAGCCGCCAGCCTCCTACGAAGTCCCGCCGACAGGCACGCATCTCCCGGGCAGCATCTCGTCGAAAACTTCGTGGATCGCGACTGGGCGAGCCCTGAATTTCCGAGGGCCGGGCTCTCTATAGTGGACCACTTAGGCGACCGAGCTCTAAAAGCCTCTGTCTGTCCACAAAGTTCTCGCTACGGCGCTACCCTAAGCCTCCCCAGGGGGCGAGTAGATTACCATCACGCACAATAGATCCTCATCTCCTGCGGGTCTGCCATGGTGCGGAATGCTCGCGTCAAAGTAGATGCAGTCCCCTTCCTCCACCACGTACTCACGATCTCCGTGTAAGAAAATCATGGTGCCTTTGAGCACGAAGAGCATCTCTTCGCCACGATGCTGAAACAGCGGATAGGGCTCCGCGTGAGCGGGAGAAGTGAGGAGATATGGCTCCATGTGCTTATGAGGATACTTGTGCGCCAGAGTCTCGTACGAGTACCCGAAGACAGTGCCGCCACGAGCCATGATTTGCCGTTCGGCTTTCTTGACGAGGGAAAAAGAAGTGGCCTCCGTGCGCTCGCCGAATATTTCCGAGATGCTGACTCCGAGGCCTTCTGAGATGTTCAAGAGTGTGGATACCGGCGGAGAACTCTCACTGTTCTCCACTTTGGAAAGGTAGCCTTTCGTGAACCCGCACCGTCGCGCCAATTGTTCCAGAGTGAGTCCTCTGGCCCTGCGGAGGCGGCGAATGTTCTTGCCGATTTCGGATTCGGTCGGCATAGCAACCTTCACGGGGTTCAATAGGGAGTGAGGCGAGGCCATTGTTTCCCTTCCGGAAACCCGTGGCTCTCTCTCACGATGGGAACTGGGGTTCCGCCACAGCTCGCGGCGGCTTCCTCATGCCTTTGTGGGCCGGGAGCGCAGTGCGGCAGCCGCGCTCCGGCATGTCCCCGAGAAGATTCCGCGCCGCTCACAAGAGAAAGGGGGTTTCCTAATAGGAAACTTACTAGACTACTCTGCACACCCCTGTCAATAAGAAAATGCACCCTCGCCCTAAGCCTTCAGTCACAATGTTGGACGTGCGCGGCCGCAGGATTTGGGCCCGGATGAGTTT